>JACPTJ010000209.1 GCA_016192835.1 Betaproteobacteria bacterium | reverse complement strand
CTCCACGAATCGATGGGCCAGCCGTTCGTGATCGAGAATCGTGCCGGCGCGAGTGGAACCATCGGCACCGAGGTGGTCGCCAAGGCGCCGCGCGACGGCTACATGCTCCTGGTCCACAACTGTGCGTATTCGTCGAACAAGGCCTTTTACAAGAAACTGCCGTTTGATCCCATAGCCGACTTCGCCCCGATCACTCAGCTCGACGTGACATCCGGGAACCTGCTGGTCCTTCACCCGTCGGTTCCGGCGCGCTCGGTCAAGGAATTGATCGCGCTCGCCAAGGCGCGGCCGGGCCAGCTCAATTACGCCTCGGCCGGCGTCGGCAGTCCCCAGCATGTCACCGCTGCGTTGTTTGCCTCGATGGCCGGCATTCAGCTCACGCACGTGGCCTACAAAGGCAATCCGCCCGCATTTGCCGACGTGGTCGGAGGGCATATCGAGTTGATGTTTGTGAGCCCGTCGGTCGGGCGCCCCTACGCCTTGAGTGGCCGCTTGCGCGGGCTCGGCATCGCGGGTCCGAAACGCCTGCCGACGCTGCCCGACGTGCCGACGGTCCAGGAAACGGGACTGACCGGATTTAACGTTACCTGCTGGCACGGCATGTGGTTCCCGGCCGGCGTGCCCACCGAGATCGTGCGCCGCATGAACGCGGAGATCGTGAAGGCGCTTGAGACGCCGGAGGTACGCAAATACCTCGCGGAGGCTGACTACTTCCCGGTCGGCAATTCGCCGGAGGAGTTCGCCGAGTTCGTCAGGAACGACATCGCCCGGCAGGCGGGCATCGCGAAGACGCTAGGCATCCAGCCGCAGTGAATTTCGGTGTAGGGTGCGCTTGCGCATCGATTGCCGGATGGTGCGCAAGCGCACCCTACACCAATTGCAATTCCCCGCGGCTTGCCGCGGGGATAGGCGCAGGGCACGCGGAGCAACTTTATTTCATCAGGAGTTTGCAGATCATGAGCGAAGGAGCAGTGCGCTACGAGCGCGACGGCGTCGTCGGCCGGATTACTTTCGACCGCCCGGCCGCGCGCAACGCGATGACATGGACCATGTACGACGAACTCGCGCGCGTGTGCGAAAAAATCGCGGCGGACTCCGAAGTGCGGGTCGCGGTATTGCGCGGCGCCGGCGGCAAGGCGTTTGTCGCGGGCACCGATATCGGGCAGTTCCGCGATTTCAAATCCGGCGAAGATGGAGTGGATTATGAGCGCCGGGTCGCAAAGTATCTCACCGCGGTCGAGGAATTGCCGGTTCCCACCATCGCCGTGGTTGAAGGCTGGGCGATCGGCGGCGGGCTCGCCATCGCCGCCGCGTGCGATTTGCGGGTCGCGACTCCGGGCTCGCGTTTCGGCGTGCCGATCGCGCGCACGCTCGGCAACTGCCTGTCGATCGCGAACTACGCCTGCCTCGCGGCTGAGTTGGGGTTGGCGCGCACCAAGCGCATGCTGCTCTTGGCCGAGATGCTGGCCACCGACGAACTTTTTGCAGCCGGATTTCTTGCGGAGATCATTGCTCCTGCCGAGCTCGACGCGCGCGTGGACAAGCTTTGCGAACGGCTGGCCGGCAACGCGCCGATCACGATGCGCGTGACCAAGGAATCGCTGCGGCGGTTGCTGCACGCCGGGCTTCCCGATGGCGAGGATTTGATCCGGCAGTGCTATGGAAGTCAGGATTTCCACATCGGCGTGGAGTCGTTCCTGGAGAAGCGGGAACCGCGCTGGACCGGAAAGTAAATCGATAGCCAGGGCCGGTGCCAGCTTTAACGCGGCGGCCGTGATAGGGGATTCAATGGCTGCTCCGCTTCTGGAAGTGACGGGCCTCACGACGGACTTCCTGACCCGTGCAGGCGTAATCCGGGCCGTGGACGGGGTCAGCCTTCACATCGACGCGGGCGAAACGCTGGGCGTGGTTGGCGAGTCCGGCTCCGGCAAGAGCGTCACCGCGCTATGCGTGATGCGCCTGATCCCCCGACCGCCGGGGCGCATCGTGGAGGGCGAGGTCCGTTACAACGGGGTCGACCTGTTGGAATTGCCGGGCGCGACAATAAGAAAGATTCGCGGCAAGGAAATCGCGATGATCTTCCAGGAGCCGATGACCTGCCTCAACCCGGTCTTCACCGTCGGCGAGCAGATCGCCGAAGTCGTCAGCCTGCACGAAGGGCGCAGCCGCCGCGATGCCATGGACCGCGCCGTGGAGATGCTGCGTATCGTGCACATTCCCAATCCCGCGCGCTTGGCGACAGAGCATCCGCACCAGCTCTCCGGCGGCATGCGGCAGCGGGTCATGATCGCAATGGCGCTGTCGTGCAATCCCCGGCTGCTCATCGCCGATGAGCCCACCACGGCGCTGGACGTGACCATTCAGGCGCAGATTCTCGAGTTGCTTGGCGAGCTCAAGGCGAAATTCAACATGGCCGTCATGTTCATCACCCACGACATGGGCGTCATCGCCGAGACCGCCCAGCGCGTGGCCGTCATGTACGGCGCCCAGGTGGTCGAACAGGCGTCTGTCGCCGACCTCTTCCGGGAACCGCTGCACCCGTACACCCAGGGCCTGCTCCGCTCGATTCCGCGGATCGATTTGGCTGCAACGGGGCGGCCCCGGCTCGAGCAGATTGCTGGTACCGTGCCCACCCTGCGTCTGCCTCTCACACCGGGCTGCCGGTTCGCGCCGCGCTGCCGGTTTGCCATGCCGCATTGCCACGAAAACACGCCTCCGCTCAGGGAATTGCAGGCCGGCCACAAGGTGGCCTGCTTCCTCTACTGACTTCCCCATGGCACAGCCACTGTTGAGAGTCCGCAACCTCAGGAAGTATTTTCCGATCCGGTCCGCCCTGTTCTCTCGTGAAGCGGAGCGGGTGCACGCGGTCGACGACGTCAGCTTCGAGATCATGGCGGGCGAGACGCTCGGCCTCGTCGGCGAGTCCGGGTGCGGCAAGTCGACGACCGGCCGCCTGATCCTGCGCCTGATCGAACCGACCTCCGGCGAAGTGTGGTTCGACGACCGCAACGTGACTGCGCTCGACAAGGATTCGCTGCTGCAGCTGCGCAAGGAAATGCAGATGATCTTCCAGGACCCGTATGCCTCGCTCGACCCGAGGATGTCGGTAGCCTCGATCATCGGCGAGGCCCTCCTGGTCCACAACCTGGCGCACGGACGCAAGGCGCGCGAGGAGCGCGTGGTCGAGTTGCTCGAGACGGTCGGGCTCTCCGCCGAACATCTGCGCAGATACCCCCACGAGTTTTCGGGCGGGCAGCGTCAGCGCATCGGTATTGCGCGTGCCCTCGCGGTCAACCCGAAGCTCGTCGTATGCGACGAACCGGTGTCCGCGCTAGACGTGTCGGTGCAGGCACAGGTCGTCAGCCTCTTGGAGGATCTGCAGGAAAAGTTCGGGCTCACCTACCTGTTTGTCGCCCACGATCTCGCGGTCGTCGAACACATCTCGACCCGGGTAGCGGTGATGTATCTGGGCAGGATTGTCGAGGTGGCGCCGACAAGGGAGCTCTACACCAACCCCACCCATCCGTACACTGAAGCACTGCTGTCGGCGGTGCCCGTTCCGGATCCGACGGTCAAGCGCAGGCCCACCATCCTGGCGGGCGACGTGCCGAGCCCGGTCCATCCACCTGCCGGCTGCCGTTTCCATACCCGTTGCCCGCTGCGGGTGGAGTCGTGCTCGCAAAACGAGCAGGTTCTCAGAGAAGTTTCCCCCGGCCACTGGGTCGCCTGCCAGGTGCGCACTGGCGAGGCCGTCGCCTGATGGAGACCCCGCGTGACAAAACCCGCGACATGCGGTAAACATACAGAAATCCGGGCTGTAATTTGACGATCCTGGATGTTGCCGATCTCCGCAACCTGCGGAACGTTTTTTCTCCGACCTCGCGATAAAGGAGTGGTTACCATGAAGAATCCCGACCGGAGCATTGCCACGGACGCCACGCGGCGCAAGGTACTCAAAGCGGGGAGCGCCGCACTGGCCGTTGCGGCCAGTGGTCCCCGGTGGGCCTGGGCCCAGACGCCGAAGCGCGGCGGCACGCTGCGCGTCAGCAGCGGCGGCGATCCGCCGGACTTCGACCTGCACCAGACCGCGACCTACCTGACCCAACACGCCGGCGCGCCCTGTTATTCAACCCTGATGCGGGCCGATCCGAAGGACTACAACCGGCTGCTTCCGGACCTCGCGGAGAAGGCAGATGTTTCGGCCGACGGCAAGGCGGTCACCTTCCAGTTGCGTGAGGGCGTGGTCTTTCACAACGGCATGCCGCTGACGGCCGAGGACGTTGCCTACAGCCTGGAGCGCATACGCAATCCGGCCAAGGGAAACGTGAGCCCG
>JACPTJ010000208.1 GCA_016192835.1 Betaproteobacteria bacterium | reverse complement strand
CAGGAAGTCAAGAAAAATCCGGTTGATCGCGGGACGGGTGGGGCACAGATGCAGGTCGGAGACAAAAATGCTGTGCATTTTTGGTGAAGGGTGAAGGGTGAAGGGAAAATCCCTCTCCCCCATCACTGGGGGAGAGGGTGCAGGGTGAGGGGGATTAGGCATTCACCCTTCACGCATTCACTTGGCGCGCCCGATGCCTGTCGCATGGCGGTTCTAGACGACTTCGGCCTTCTGGATCACCACATCTTCCACCGGCACGTCCTGGTGGCCGGCGCGGGTGCCGGTTTTGACGCCCTTGATCTTGTCGACCACCTCGGTGCCCGCGGTGACTTTGCCGAATACGCAGTAGCCCCACGCCTGCGGGCTGGACGCGGTGTAGTTGAGAAAGTCGTTCTTGCCGACATTGATGAAGAACTGCGCGGTCGCCGAATGCGGGTCCGAGGTGCGCGCCATCGCAATCGTGTAAATGTCGTTCGGGAGTCTGTTGTCCGCTTCGTTTTTGATTTGAGCGCCAGTCGGCTTCTGTTTCATGCCGGGCTCGAAGCCGCCGCCCTGGATCATGAAGCTGTCGATCACACGGTGAAAAATCGTGTTGTCGAAATGCCCGTTCCTGGCGTAGTTGAGGAAGTTCTCGACCGTCACCGGCGCCTTGGCGGCGTCGAGTTCGAGCGTGATGGTGCCGTGAGTGGTGTGCAGGTTGACCATAAGTGAGTGAAGGAGTGAAGGGTGAGTGAAGGGTGAATGAGTGAAGGGAATGCGAACCGGCGATTTATTTTACAGCTTTTCCCGCGTCGCCGACGATCTTGGCGTCTTCAATTACGATGGGCCTGCGCGGCACGTTCTGATGCGGCGGCACCGGGCCGGGGCCGGTTGCGACTGCCTCGATCTTCTTCACGACTTCCATGCCTTTCACCACCTTGCCGAATACCGCGTAGCCCGCATTGCCCGGCGCGAAATTCAATGACTGGTTGTCGCTTACGTTGATGAAAAATTGGGCGGTCGCCGAATGCGGGTCGCTGGTGCGCGCCATGGCTATGGTGCCGACTTCGTTCCTGATCCCGCTCGCCGCTTCGTTCTGGATCGGTGCGCGCGACTTTTTTTGCACGAAGTCGACGTTGAATCCGCCGCCCTGGATCATGAAGCCGGGGATCACGCGGTGAAAAATGGTTCCCTTGTAGTGCCCCTCACGCACGTATTGCAGGAAGTTCTCGACCGTCTTCGGCGCCTTGTTGGCAAACAGTTCGAGGGTGATCGTGCCCATGCTGGTCTTGAGCTCAACCCGGGGGTCGGCCGCCAGCGCAGGGGCGCACAGCAAAATGCCTGCAAAAAAAACGCAAAGTTTCCGTTTCATGCCGCTCTCTCGTCATTGGTGCTGGGAGTTTGAGCACGAACCACGTTGCTCGTTGCTCGTTGTTCGTTGCTCGTTGTTCGAATCACGTACCACGAACCACGTACCACGTACCACGAGGCACGTAGTGCCTCTTACGCGCCGCCTTCGTAAAGAATACGCCAGGCGCCTTTTTCGTTGATCCAGTACTGACGCTTGGTCATCTGGTTGGTGAGGTTGCTGCTCGCGTAATTCTGCTCGAAGGTAACCACCGCGAGATCCTCGCGGCCCGGATAAAGGAAGGCACTGATGCGATCGATCTTGAGCCTGATCCAGGTTTTGGCGGAGTTGACATGGCGCTTTTGCTGCGACCATGCGGCAAGATCCTGGGATCCGGAAGAGAACCCCGGCGCGTAATGCCTGAGGTAGGTTTCGGTATTCAGGCTTTCCCAGTCGCGCCGCCAGTTTTCGACGCTTTTCAGCAGGTCCCGGCGCGAGCTTTCGAGCGTCTCCGGCGTCACCCAGTCGATGCCCGAGGTAATGATGACCGGAGTGACTCCGACCCGCAGGTTCTTGCTGATCGCGTTGAGATCCTCGTTGGTCAGCGCGACGCAGCCGTCGCTCGAGCGCGGCGGGCGGCTGTAGGTGTCGAAAGGTGTGCCGTGCAGCCAGATGCCGTTGCCCTCGCGGCCCTCGCGGCGGTCCAACTCGTTCGGATAGCTGATCGGAAACGCGCCACTGCCGTATAAGGCACCCAATTTCTTGCGCGGCAGATTGTCGGTGACGTGGTAGACGCCGAGCGGCGTTTTCCGGTCGCCATTCCTGGTCTTGTCGGTGCCGTTCTTGCCGCTCGCGATGTAATAGTCGGCGACGTATCGCAGCACGCCGTTATTGTTCGCGAATACGTACAGCGTCGATTGCCGCGTATCGACGACGAGCGCATGTTTCTGTTCGGGATTGAGCTGCAGCAGGTATCGCGGAACGCGGCCGGCCGGGCGCTCGAATTGATAGCGGGCCAGCCGCACGCGCGCTTCGTCGCGCAGTTCGTCAACTTGGTCGCGTGGTGCGTTCGGCGCTTCGCCGAGCCCGCGCAGCGGCCGCGCGCGCGCCAGCAGCAGATCGCCCTTGATCAGCTGCGCGAGCCGGAAATTCGGATAGTTCTGAATGACTTTCTCGACTTCGGCGAGTGCCAGGTCGAGCCGGTTGTTGCGGATCTCGATCAGCGTCTTGATCAGCATCGCCTCGGGTTCGAGCTGGGACTGGCCGGTGCGCGGTTTCTGGACCGGTTCGCGGCCCATCGCCGCCACGTGAAAGGCGCACGCAGTCAACGCGACGGCTGCGATCAGCCGCAGTGGCAGGCTGATCCTGGCGGCGCGGAAAAATGTCATCTCGGGCATCAATTGCCGGAGCGTTCGTGCTGGATCATCCAGCGGTCGCCGCCCCTGACCATCGTCAGCGTCTTGGTGCTGGTTACTTTCAGGGTCGGGGAGCGATAGTCCTGCCTGAAGGTGACGGTGGCGCGATTGTTGTCAATGAATTTCACTTTTGGCGAGCTGATGCGCACTTCGATTTTCTTCGGCTTGGAGATGCGCTGCGTGCGCAACGCTTCCCACTTGCTGCGCGGTTCGCCGTCGGGCGTCTGGAAGTCCGGCGCATAAAATCCGAGGTAGCCGTTGACATCGTTGTTCGACCACGCCTTCGCCCAATTGCTGACGACCTCGAGCACTTCGCCGGCGGAGCTGGCGGCGGCCGACCTGGCCGGCTGGGTTGTTGTTCGCGCCGTAAGCGGCGGTTGAAACGGCGGAGCGGCTACGGCCGCACGCGGGGGTTGAAACGGAGGAGGGGATCCGCTCGCGGCAACCACTGCTGGCGCGGCCTTGGGGCCGGGCTCCGCTTTGCCCGCGGCCGGCTTGGCGCCACGCGCGCCGCTCTTGAACAACTCCTTGATCAGTTCGAGCTTGGTTTGCGCAGCGGTATTGCTCTTGTCGAGCTGCAGCGCCTTGTCGTATGCCTGGGACGCCATCTTGGCGTAAATGTCGCCGAGATTTTCGTGCGCCGTCGCATAACTCGGGTGGGTGCGGATCGCCATTTCGAGCGCGGCGCGAGCTTTGTCGTATTGGCCTTGCGACGCGTGGAGCACTGCGAGGTTGTTATAGGGTTCGGGCAGCTCCGGAAAGTCCTCGGTCAGGCCGGTGAAAAGCCTGATCGCGTCGGCCGGTTTGTTCTGCTCGGTGAGAATCAATCCCTTGAGGAAGCGCGCGCGGGCATCCTTGGGATTGCCTTTGAGAAAATTATCGACGCGTTCGAGCGCCTGCGCCTGCTGGCCGGAACGGAACAGCCTCGAGGCCTCCTGATAATCATCGCTTTGCGCTCCGGCGCAGGGCGCGATCAGCAGGCTGACGAGCAACAGGGCGATGCGGGTAACTGAGGACATACGCGTCATTGTGCTATACTTTTCGCAATTTCAGAGTGTTACTTCGTTAACCGTAAGAATTCTACCAAGAACTTCGGCCAAATAAAACACGTATTGCCGCAGCCCTGACTGGGTCCCCCCGTTCCGGAGTCTTTTGGCCACCGGCCGGGTGCAAATCCCCGCCTGCCGTGGCGGTTGGGCCCCGGGGATGGCGGAAGCCGGTTTTCCGCCATGCTCAAGCTCTATAACACGCTCACCCGCGATAAACAGGAGTTCAGGCCGATAGTGCCGGGCCAGATCCGGATTTATGTCTGCGGCATGACGGTCTACGATTATTGCCACCTCGGCCACGCGCGGGTGTTGGTCGTGTTCGACATGGTCACGCGCTGGCTGCGCGCCGCGGGCTTTGACGTGACCTACGTGCGCAACATTACCGACATCGACGACAAGATCATCAAGCGTGCCGCCGAGAACAACGAGCCGATGGATGCGCTGACCGCGCGCTTCATTCAGGCCATGAACGAGGATGCGGCCGCGCTCGGGGTGCTCAAACCCGATTTTGAGCCGCGCGCGACGGAATACATTCCGCAGATGCAGGAAATCATCCGTGTGCTCGAGGGCAAAGGGCTCGCGTACGTTGCGACGGATGGCGACGTCAATTACTCGGTGCGCGATTTTCCGGGCTACGGCGAGCTGTCCGGAAAGTCGCTCGAGGACCTGCGTGCCGGCGAGCGCGTCGAGATCGTGCAGGCGAAGCGCGATCCGCTCGATTTTGTGTTGTGGAAGCACGCCAAGCCCGGCGAGCCGGCGTGGCCGAGCCCGTGGGGGCAGGGCCGTCCGGGCTGGCACATCGAATGCTCGGCCATGTCGAGCGCGCTGCTCGGCGAGCATTTCGACATCCACGGCGGCGGCCAGGACCTGCAGTTTCCGCACCACGAGAACGAGATCGCGCAGTCCGAGGGCGCGCACGACCACCCGTTCGTCAATTACTGGATGCACAACGGTTTCGTGCGTGTCGACAACGAAAAGATGTCGAAATCGCTCGGCAACTTCTTCACCGTGCGCGAAATTCTCGCGCGCTACGATGCCGAGGTGGTCCGCTTCTTTGTGCTGCGCGCGCACTACCGCAGCCCGCTCAACTATTCCGACCAGCATCTGGATGACGCACGCCAGGCGCTGACGCGGCTTTATACCGCGCTCAAGCAGCACGACGTGGCGCCGGCGCCGGTGGACTGGAACGAGCCGCACGCGGCGCGCTTCCGGGAAGCAATGGATGACGATTTCAACACGCCCGAGGCGGTTGCAGTGCTGTTCGACCTTGCCAACGAGGTCAACCGCAGTGCTTCGCGCGACGCGGCGGTGCTGCTCAAGTCGCTGGCTGCAACGCTTGGGCTGCTGCAGCGCAAGGCGACGGAATTCCTGCAGGGCGGGACAGCGGTCGCTGGAAGCGGTGACGAGTTGCGGATCTCGTTGATGATCGCGGCACGCGAGGAAGCTCGCAAAGCGCGCAATTTCGCCGAGGCCGACCGCATCCGCAAGGAACTTGACGATGCCGGCATCGTCTTGGAGGACAAACCCGGCGGCAAGACGGAGTGGCGGCGGAAGTAATCCGCGGCATCTTCATGGCACCGATGCTGCAAAGCGCATTCGGATTCGCAGCGATACTCGCATTGGCGTGGTTGATCAGCGAGAACCGGCGCGCGATACCGTGGCGCACGGTGCTGGCGGGGGTCGGTTTGCAGCTCGCGCTGGCAGCGGCGTTGCTCAAGCTCGAAGTCTTCAAGCT
>JACPTJ010000274.1 GCA_016192835.1 Betaproteobacteria bacterium | reverse complement strand
CCCTGCGATGCACGCGGCTTTCAGCGCGTCGAGACCGCAAATTCCACCCGAGGGCACATAGAGCAGCGCACCGCTTTTTTCCGCGCCCGCTTCGAGCCGCGCGCGCAGCGCGTCGTCGCTCAGTGCGCCGCACGACAACACGATCACCGCGACGCCGGCATCGAGCAGCGGTCCGCAGTATTCGCGCACCGCCTCGTGCGACGCCGCTTCCACGACGACATCAGGCTTGTGTTTGAGCAGCTCCGCGAGCGAAGTGACGAAAGCGACACCAAATTCGGCAGCGAGCGGCTTGCCGCGCGAAGCGTCGCTGCGGCCGGCGATCGCAACCACCTCGGCCGCGCCGAGATCGCCGCGCCTGATGTGTTCAAGAAACAGGCGGGCGATGGTGCCGCCGCCGATGATGGCTACGCGCATGGGCAATCCGCTAATGATATGATGGTCAATTACGTCTTGTGCTCCATCAACGCGCGCCGCATCACTTTGCCGACGGCGGACTTGGGGAGTTCGTCCATGAACTCGAACAGGTGCGGGACCTTGTTGCGCGCGATCGTGGACTTCAGCATGGTGCGGAGCTCTTCGACAAGCGCATCGCCGCCCGCCTTCGGATCGCGCGGAACAATAACGGCGCGGATCAGGTTGCCGTCCCTGTCATGAGGGACTGGCATTACGCACGCTTCCGCGACTGCCGGATGCTCCATGAGGGCGTTCTCGATTTCGATCGGCACAATGAATATGCCGCGGCTCTTGAAACAGTCATCGCTTCTGCCGGCGATCCAGAAGTAACCGTCTTCATCCTGCCAGGCGAGATCGCCGGTGTGAAACCAGCCATCGTGCACGACTTCCGCCGTCTTGCCGGGATCCTTGTGATAGCCGAGGAACATGCTCGGATTATCGGCGCGAATCGCGAGCTGGCCAACGTTGCCGGCCGGCACCGCGTTGTGATCATCGTCCATTACCGCCGCAACGACGCCCCATGGAACGCCGATTGAACCCGGCTTGATCGGCAAACGCGGGCTCTGGCTGATGACCAATTGCATCTCGGATACGCCGTAGTGCTCCCAGATATCCACACCGATCCGGCGTTTCCACTCGTTGAGCGTCGCAGCGCCGAGCGCCTCGCCGCTCGCATTGCAGCCGCGCAGGCTGGAAAGATCAAAGTTCTTCTCGATCCCGTCGATCGCCAGCGTGCGGCGATACAACGTCGGTACCGCATGCGCGACGGTGACCTTGAAGTCTTCAATCGCCTGCAGGAATATCGCGGGTGTCGCCCGCTTCTCCATCACTGCCCCGGGTAGCCCGTTGCGAAGTGGAAAAAGGACATTGTGACCGAGCAGACTGATGCAGCTCCACTCGCCGGCAGCCATCACGACGTCGTTCGCTTGAGGCGGCACGCGCTCGCGGTTCGCATCGCCGCGAGCGATGATCCAGCGGTGCGCGTGCACGATGCCTTTCGGCCGGCCGGTGGTGCCTGACGTATAGCACATGAACGCCGGCTCGTCGGCCGCGGTATCGACCGTGTCAATCGAGCCCGCCTTGATAATATCCTCGAACGCGCACTCGCCCCGCTTCGCTCCGCGCGCGATGATCAAGCCCTTGGACAGCCGCGCGCCGCGCGTCCGCAATGGAGCGGCCAGATCTTCGAGAGCGACGGCAGCCACGGCGTCGCTGTGCGAAAGCACGAACTCGACATCGACGGGGCCCGCCGCGGAATTCTGCGTCACGGGCACGGCCCCGATTTTGGCAAGGCCCAGGAACGCGACCACGAATTCGAAGCAGTTCCACATGCGGATCAGCACGCGTTCACCCCGCCCTATGCCGCGGGCACGGCACCCCGCCGCAAAACCGTTCACCTGTGCATCGAGTTCAGCGTAAGTGAGGCGGCCGCGCTCGCCCATGAAGGCAACGTGGTCGCCGAGTCCCGCCTCGAGCGGGCGATCGACCGCTTCCCGCGTAAGATTCACGCGTGCCGGGATCGTCGCGTAAGCAGACCAGGCCCGGACCTGTTCAGAAATCATGTCTCGTAAGGCGGGTTGTCGTAATAGGGGCCCCGGAATTCGGGCTTGCGCTTCTCCAGGAATGCGCGAATGCCTTCCTGACAGTCCTTGGTGCGCGTGATTTCCATAATCGCTTCGAGCTCGCGCCGCCATCCCTCATCGGTTCGATTCTGGTTCCAGTAGAACTTGACCAACTGCTTGGCATACCGCACCGACAGATAGGGGGCTGACGCTACCTGTCCCGCGAAGGCGAAAGCTTCGTCAAGCAGCTTGTCATGCGGGATAACGCGATCGACCAGCCCGATGCGTTCGGCCTCGGCGGCGTCGACGATCTTTCCGGTCAGGATCATCTCGAGCGCCTTGCCGATACCGACCAGCTTTGGCAGATTGCGTGATCCACCCGACTCCGGAAGGAAACCAGCCGGTACCGCGACCTCGCCCAGCTTGGCGCGGTCGGAGGCAAAGCGCAGATCGCAGAGCGTGCAGAGCTCGAGGCCAATGCCTACCGCCGGGCCGTTGATCGCAGCGATTGTGATTGGCGCCAAGTCTTCAAGCTTGCGAAAGCAGCGCTGAAGGACAGAGTGGCGCAGGTCATTGAAGAAGTAGTGCGCAAGCTCCTTATAAGGGCCGAAGTTACCCATGTCAAAATCTTCCTCGCCCGCGCCTAACGGTCCGGCCTCGGACTTGAGGTCGCCACCCGCGGAGAATCCCCGCCCGGCGCCGGTGATGATGACTGCCTTGATGTGGCTCTGGTGACGGATCTCGTCGAGCAGGATGTCGAGTTCCACGCGCAGCCGCACGTCAACTGCATTCAGATGCTCCGGCCGGTTGAAAGTAATCAGCCCGATGCTTTTCTCCTCGGGCCGATTGGGATTCGGGCGCAGTTCCCAGTTGATCACGCGATATTCCATGGATTTTCCTTCCTAATCGACGCGCACGCCGGATTGCTTCACCACTTTGGCCCAGGTGACCAGCTCGGACTTGAGCATCGCCGCCAGGTCCGCCGGGGCGCTCGGGCCCGGCACTTCCGCGCCCTGGCTCGTGAGGCGCTCGCGATACTCGGACCGCACCAGCATCGCGTTCATGTCGGCGTTGAGCTTCGCGACGATCCCCTGCGGCGTGCCCGCCGGCACGAACACCCCGAAGGTGCCGACCATCCGGAAGTCCTTCACCCCCGACTCGGCGACCGTGGGCACGTTGGGCAGCTGCGGCGAGCGCTTCGCGCCGCCCATGGCGACCGCGCGCACCCGGCCGCTGGTGATGAACGGAAGCGAGGCCGGCAGGTAATCGAACATGAGCTGCAGTCGGCCGCCCAGCAGATCCTGCATCGCGGGGGCGTTGCCCTTATACGGCACGTGCTCGATCTTCACGCCGGCCAGCATCTTGAACAGCTCCCCGCTCATGTGCGCCGAGGTGCCCACGCCCGCCGAGCCGAAGTTGAGCTCGCCGGGATGTTTCTTCGCGAGCGCGATCAGTTCCTTCACGTTTTTCACCGGCAGCGTCGGGTGCACCACGATCACGCCCGGCAGCGCACCGACGATGGCGACCGGCGCGAGATCCCGCGCCGGGTCATAGGGGAGCTTCGTATAGATCGCCGCGCTGATTGCGAGCGTGCCCACGATGCTGATTACCATCGTGTAGCCGTCGGGCGCCGACTTCGCCGCCAGGTCCACGCCGATGTTTCCGCCCGCGCCGCCGCGGTTGTCCACGATCATCGGCGGCGTGCCGCCCGGCCACACATGCGCGGCGACGGTTCTGCCGATAATGTCGACCGGACCACCCGGCGGAAACGGCACGATGAGGCGTACCGTCTTGCTCGGGTAGATCTGCGCAATTGCGGTAGATGCCGTGATGAGTGCGAATGCCGCGACCGCCCACCCGAGGCAGTTGGCTTTCAAGTATCTTGCGTCCATATCTGTTTCTCCTCGAGATCAATCGACACGGGCGCCCGACTGCTTGATGACTTTCGCCCACCTCGCGAATTCCTCTTTGAGATAGGACGCGAACTCCTCCCGCGTGCTACCGACGGCGAGACTTCCGCCGTCCGTCATGCGCTTCTTCATCTCGGGGCTATGCATGATCTTCGCGATATGCGAATTGAGCAGATTCAGGATCCCGGCCGGCGTTCCGGCGGGCGCGAGTATGCCGTACCACTGGCTTGACTGATAGCCGTGCAATCCAGTTTCCGTGATCGTCGGCAGTTCGGGCATGGCAGGCAGGCGTTGCGTGCTCGTCACCGCGAGTGCTCTCAGCCGGCTGGATTGGATATGGGGTTCGACGGTGAGCGCGTTCATGAACATGACGCTCACCTCGCCGCTCAGCAATGCGACTATGGCCGGACCCGTACCCCGGTATGGGACGTGCAACAGGTCGGTCATGGTCATCGTCTTGAACAGCTCGGCGGCGAGATGCGGCGTGGTACCGCTCCCCCCAGAGGCGTAATTGACTTGACCAGGCCGCGCCTTGGCGAGTGCGATCAGTTCCTTGACCGATTTGACCGGCAGCGACGGGTGCACGACCAGAACGTTGGGCGCGAGCGCGACCAGGCTGACCGGATCGAAATCCTTGATCGGATCGTAGGTGACCTTGCTGTAGAGGCTCGGCGTGGTGACGAAGCTGACGCCGTTGATCAACAGCGTGTAGCCGTCCTTGGGCGACCTGGCAACGATCTCGCTGCCGATCATGCCGCCGGCCCCGGCGCGGTTCTCGATGGCGATCTGTTTGCCGAGCGACTCGGTGAGCTTCTGCCCGAGTATGCGGCCCATGCTGTCCACGCCGCCGCCGGCGGAAAAGGGCACGATCATGCGTATGTATTCGCGGGGATAGCTTACGCTTTGTGCAAGAGCACCGCTCCCCGCAGCGGCGAGCAACGCGAGCGTCGCCCATGCAGACATGAAATACCGGCAGACTGTTTTCATGATTTCTCCCTCTTTTACTTGCTGTAAAGAGCGAACGATCTACGGCTACACCTTCTTGTACCGTTCGGGGTTCTCCTATTGGTGAGTTGTCACCGATTGCGATGCTGCCCCGGCAGACCGGCTCGAGTGACCGCGGCAGCGATGCCCGGCTGCCGCAAGTACTTCGCTGGCCTACTTCTTCCTGGCCCTGGCGCGCCCGCGGTAGTCCGGATCGTCTTCCAGAGTCCGCATTTCAGTGTTCATCTTGACATCGCTGCGGCGGCGCTGGGCGCACCACTCGCCCGTCTTCCAGTACTCGCTCTTCACGGCAAGCTGCGCTTGTCGTTCCAGGTGGTCGTTCCACACGCCCAGATCGTAGCCGTACCAAGGCATTTCCGGCTTGAGCCGCGGCAATCCCATCTCTTCCCAGATCTTGCGTGCATTTTCCATGTACTCCTGCTTGGGCAGCGAGATCGGCGGAAAGGGTTCCTTGAGGACGGCGTTGATCAGAACCGCCGAATCCTCGTGGTCGATCATGCTGCGCGGACCGTGTCCCTCGTCCTTGTGCAGCAGCATCTGTACGTCGCGATGCGGCTTGCAGCGGTACGACATGGCCCAGAAGATCGCATCGCCGTTGTCGGCGTCGATGTCCTTGTCGACCGCCACGACCCACTTGCCCTCCGCCCTGCGGAAGGACGCCACGCCGTATAGGGCGCGCCAGATTTCCGTCTGGGGCGTGCCTTTCTCGAACTGGATCACGATCAGCTTATGCAGGGAGGTAAGCGCCTCGTGAGTGACCACCTTGTGTACGCCCTTGATGCCGAGGTGGTCCCGCAGGTGCAGCATCTGCGCCGCCTCGTATGCCGGCCGCTTGATGCAGCTCGATTCGCTCGGCGTCACCTGGCTCATCCATGAGGTCATCACGGCTTTCTTGCGGCGGGTGATCGCGGTCACCTCGAGGTAGCCGTTGTATTCCTGCAGGTTGACATGGCCGTGTGACTCGCCAAACGGCGCCTCGGGCTCGAGATACTTGGTGCTGACAAAGCCTTCGATGACGATTTCCGCTTCCGCCGGCACCACCAGGTCCACCGTCTTTGCCTTGACTACGTTGAGCGGCATGCCGATCAGGCCGCCGGTCACGTGCAGCTCGTCGTAGATCTCCGGCACCTTTTGCACCGCGGTGAAAGACACCGAAGGCGGACACCCGAGCACCACCGCACACGGCATCGGCTTGCCCAGCGCCCTCCACTTTTCCCAGTGCATGTAGCCGCCGGTGCGAAGCTCGATCGAGGTGTTCATGCTAGTTGCCCATGTTCTGAATCCCGGTCTCGGGATCCTTGGTGATGAAATGGCTCGAGGTCGTGTACGGCGCATTGTCCCAACCGGGCGACGAGATCGGCACCGGAATGTCGTCCAAACCGTGCCCGTTCTTCAGGTCCGCTCCCTTGTAGATGATCTCCTGGCAGGGCGCGTTCTTGACGATCCTCGGGGGAATCGGCTTGGTCATCGCCCTAATCCACTTGTCGCGGATGCCCTCGATGGGGCACTGCATGCCCAACGAATAGATGGCGCGGTTGCCGGCAAGGCCGCAGACCAGGACTGGGATGTCGAACTTCCGCCCCTTGCTGTCGGTGATATTGGTGAACAGGAACGCCTTGCGGTCTTCCTCGGGCACGCCGCCGCGGTACTGCCAGCGCACCAGCGGGTGCATCTCGGTGTCCTTGTTGATCTTGCGATCGACGACGATCAGCAGCCCCGCCCTTTTCAATGCCTCAATATGGTCGTGGAGGTCCGGGTATCCCCGCCTCGTGGCAGGCGCTGCGGCTTTGCCCGGTTTTTTCTTTGCGGTTTTCGAAGCCATAAGGCGCTTTTCCTGGTTTGACCTTGAGGTGAGTTGGGCCTACGCCGGCGTACGGGGCAATGTCCCAAACGTAGTTGAAGGTTTGGGGTTGCGGATATGCCATTCATGTTAAGCGGCTTTGGGCTGCTAAGCAACATACTGAAATACATTGCCCATGGCGAATCCCGAATTCGCCGCGCAGAAGACGTTCCACCTTGGCGTCGAAGATTTGCCATGCGAACGTGCCAGGCTGGCCGGCGATGGCGACCACCCCGGCAGCGCCGAGATCGCCGCGCTTGATATGTTCCAGGAAAAGGCGGGCGATGGTCCCGCCGCCGATGATAGCGACGCGCATGACGGCTATTGTGCCACAACCAGCATATGTCTCCGATTGACACTGATCCCGCCGTGCCCAAGAATACGACTGGAAAGAGCGCCGGATGAACCGGCGCGCATCTCAGCGATGAGCACACAAGATTTGGACCTGCTGCGCAAGCGGGTCGTGGAGTGACTACATCATCCACATTGCCGGCTGCGCCGCTGCTCGAGGTCAAGGGCGTCACACTGCAATACAAAACCAGGGAGCATCTGGTCACGGCGACCTATCGCGTCGATTTCCGGATCTACAAGTCCGACCGTTTCGTGATCCTCGGACCCTCGGGCTGCGGCAAGTCGACGCTGCTCAAAGCGGTCGGCGGCTACATGAAACCGGTCGAGGGCACGATGAGCCTCAACGGCGAAATCATCAGTAAGCCGGGCTCCGACCGCGTATTCGTGTTTCAGGAGTTCGATCAGTTGCTGCCGTGGAAGACCATCCTGCAGAACGTGATGTTCGCATTGACCTCGAGCGGCAAACTCCGCGGCAAGGCCGCTGCGGACAAGGCGATGCAATATATCGAGAAGGTGAAGCTCACCAAGTTCGCTGACAGTTTTCCACACATGCTGTCGGGCGGCATGAAGCAGCGCGTCGCGATTGCGCGCGGCATGGCGATGGAGCCCGAGGTGCTGCTGATGGACGAGCCGTTTGCCGCGCTGGATGCGTTGACGCGGCGCAAGATGCAGGAAGATCTGCTGCAATTGTGGGACGACACGCACTTCACGGTGTTGTTCGTTACGCACTCGATTCCCGAGGCCGTGCTGATCGGCAACCGCGTGCTGCTGCTGTCGCCGCATCCGGGCCGCGTCAAAGCCGAGCTGAACAGCGACGGCACGGACAACGTCGGGGCCGACGGCAAGAAGCTCTCGGAGCGCATCCACGACATGCTGTTTTCCGATCAGATCGAAGAGGAGGTCACCCGCCATGTCTGACAACATTCTGGTGCAACGTCCCGAGTTCGTGCGCGAAATGGAGATCAGCGCCTACGGCGTGGTCGAGAAGCCGCTCACGGCGTGGGAAAAGATCTTCAACAACGCCGCGGTGCGCAAATGTCTGCTGCTGCTGATGCTCGCCACCGTCTGGCAGGTCTATTCGACGGTGCTCGACAATCCGTTGCTGTTCCCCAAATTCAGCGACACCATCGGCGCGTTCTACGACAACATCATGAACGGTGTG
>JACPTJ010000273.1 GCA_016192835.1 Betaproteobacteria bacterium | reverse complement strand
GACCGATTTCCGCCGTCCTTATGATTGTTGGGATCATTTTTTTTATTATCCCCGCATTGCCCGCGTTCAAACGCAAGACGTTTGATGTTGCTGATTAAGAGGAGGTAGTGAACCGTCAACTTCAAGGAGAAGCCATGAACTATCGAAAATCAGAAGCAAAGGAAGCGGCGCGAGCCCAGTTTCGCGGGCTTTGGGCAGCCATTACCACGCCGTTCACGCCGGATCTGCAAGTCGATGAGGCGGGGCTGCGCCACAACATGCGGCACGTGACCGACAATCTGAAGATAGAGGGCGTGTTCTGCACCGGCGTGATGGGCGAGTTCTGGTCGCTCACCAAGGAGGAGCGCAAGCGCATCGTCGAAATCGTGGTGGAGGAAGCCAGGGGCAAGTGCAAGGTCATTGCTCACACCTGCCACCACTCGGCGCACGAAACGGTGGACCTCACCCGGCATGCGCAGAACATCGGGGCCGATTTCGTGATCCTGATGAACCCGTACTATCCGCCGATGAGCGATGACACGATCTACCAGTGGTTCGAGTTCGTCGCCTCGCGCGTGGACATCGGCATCTGGATGTTCGACGCGGTGTATTCCGGATACGGCCTGTCGCCTGAGCTGACCGCCCGCATCGCGGGCATTGAGAACGTCTGCGGGATCAAGGTCCCGCGCGCGGTCGAACACTTTGCGAAAGTGCAGAAGCTGTGCGGCGACAAGATCGTCATGAGCAACCCGAACGAAGACGACTTCCTGATGATGATGCGCGACTACGGCCAAAGGGTTTATCAGTCATCGCAACGTCCATATATCTACCAGACCGCAACGTGGACGCCGTTCCGCGACTACACCGAACTGGGTCTCGCGGGCCGCTTCGAAGAGGCGGAAAAGATCGCGAAGCAGCTTCAACCCTTGCGCGAAGTCCACAAGAAATGGCTTCGCCCCCACTGGGAAAACAGGAGAGTCATTCCGATCGCTTATATCAAGGCCTGGAGCGAGCTGATGGGCATGGCAGGCGGCCCGGTGCGCCCCGGCTTGCCTCAGATCACCGCCAAGGAGCGGCAGGAGATGCGGATCGACATCGAGCGCACGGGGCTGCTTGCCCGCATCCCAACGGCGAAGGCGGCTTGATCGGGGATCCATCCCTCGATATGCGGGACGGGGCGGCCTTCCGAGAGGCCGCCCCGTCCGGTCGCGCGAGCGGCATTACAAGAATGAAAGCCGTGATCGGAAAATCGCGGCGCATTGCAAGGATCTGGCGGTGGATCTGCGCCAAAGAAGGCGCATTGCAAGGATCTGGCGGTGGATCTGCGCCAAAGAATTATCACGCCGCTTTTGCAGTCGGGATCCGTGCCAGCAGACCCGTTTTCTCGATATCGGCGCGCAACTCCTGCCGCTCTTTGTCGGTGATCTGCGGCAGACCCGGGCGCACCGGCCCTCCGGCCATGCCCATCAGTTCGCACCACGCCTTGATGTTGGCGATGGGAATGAGCTTATCGTTCACCCACGGCGAACGCATCCACTTGAACATGAGCTCGCGCAGCGGTTGCAGCCCGGCGGCGATCTTTTCCGCCTCCGCGAATTTGCCCTGCAGGCCGAGTTCGGTGTACTCGCGCATCGGCAGCGAGGTCGGCGTTTGCATCAAGTACGGAGCAGGCGAGGACTGAAAAACCTGCTGGCCATAATCGCGCATCATCTTCAGCCAGTTGCCTTCCGAGGGTTCGCTCATGACGATCTTGTCGCCGCACAGCGCCTTGACTTTCGCGTAGTGCTCGAGGGAACGCGGCACCTTGAGTCCGCACACGTTCTCGATGCCCGCGATGCGCGCCGTCAGTTCGGGCGAGAGGCTGACTCCGGAATATTCCGCGTCGAACATCCAGATGCCGATGTCCACGCGCGACGCGACGAACTTGAACCAGTCATAGATCGTGGCTTCGTTCATCGGCGGATAGTACGGGTTCATCAGGATCACGAAATCGGCCCCCACATCCTGCGCGTGCCGGGTGAGTTCAACTGTCTCGTGAGCCGAATGGTGGGCGGTGTGTGCGATGACCTTGCACCCGCCTCGCTTGGCTTCCTCCACCACGATCTCGACGATGCGCTTGCGCTCTTCTTTCGTGAGCGACCAGAATTCACCCATCACGCCCGTGCAGAACACTCCCTCGATGTGCAGACCCGTGGTGAGGTGCCGCATGTTATGCCGCAGGCCGGCTTCGTCGATCTGAAAATCAGGCGTAAACGGCGTGGGGATGGCTGCCCAAACGCCGCGAAACTGGGCCTTGGATGCTGCTTTGGCTTCCGACTTCCGATAGTTCATCGCTATGCTCCTTGAGCGGGGATTTTAGATTAAGCGTCAGGGGCGCTGCGCCAGCGTCGATGCTCCTGCTGGCCACAGTATGCCATGCGTGACGGGGATTTCCCATCTGTAACGCGACCGGGTGCGCCGTCCGGTCACAATACCCGTGCGAATCAGTCTGGATTACACCTGGCCGCGAGCCGGCTTCGCGGGCCGCGTTTACGTATCGACAGATTTGACTTGTATGCCGCCCGCACCCTAACATCTCCCCACATCGCCCGCTCGATTTCCTCAAGAGCTCTGACCGCCGCAGGCGGCAAGCAGTTTCCTGAAAGGCTAGCCATGCAACTACCGAGCCTTAATTCTCTTGTGATCCGCCGGCTTGGCGTTGCGTTCGCCGCCGTCGCCGCCGCGCTCCCAGCCGTGGCCGATGCGCAAACCGCCGGCTATCCCGCTAAACCGGTCCGGATGATCGTGCCGTTCAGTGCCGGCAGCCCGATCGAGCTGCCTGCGCGCGCGATCGGGCAGCGGCTCTCGGAGACGATGGGCCAACAGTTCGTGGTCGAGAACCGCACCGGCGCGAGCGGAACGATCGGCACGGAGGCAGCCGCCAAGGCGCCGCCGGATGGCTACACGCTCCTGTTCACCAACTGTTCGCATGGGGCAAACCCGTCCTTCTTCAAGAAGCTGCCGTACGACACCGTGGCCGACTTCGCCCCGATCACGCAGACCAACGGGACATACGGGAATCTGCTCGTCGTCCACCCGTCGGTTCCGGCACGCTCGGTCAAGGAGTTCATCGCGCTTGCCAAGGCCCGGCCGGGCCAACTCCACTACGCCTCGGCCGGCGTCGGCAGCCCCCCGCACGTCGCCGCCGCGCTGTTCGCCGCGATGGCCGGCATCAATCTCACGCACGTTCCCTACCGGGGTACCGCGGCGACGGTTAACGACGTGGTCGGCGGGCACATCGAGGTGATGCTGATGAGTCCGATTACTGCAACCGGGTTCGTCAAGTCGGGGCGACTGCGCGCGCTCGGCATCAGCGGTCCGGTCCGCTCGCCGTGGCTGCCCGACGTGCCGACGATCCTGGAAACGGGACTGACCGGCTACGACGTAACCTGCTGGCACGGCATGTGGTTCCCGGCCGGCACGCCAGCGGAAATCGTGCGCCGCGTGCACGCCGAGGTCGTTAAGGCGCTCGCCGTGCCGGAGGTGCGCAAACACATCGTCGATAACGGCCTGCGCCCGCTCGGCAGTTCGCCGGAAGAATTTGCCGAGTTTCTCAGGAAGGACATCGCGCGTCAGGCGACCATCGCGAAGAAGATCGGCATTCAGCCGCAGTGAGGGGACTTTCCTGCCCGCCTGCCATGCCCGATGGCACGCAATTCGCGCGTGCGGTTGAACGCAGTCCTGCCCGTCGGAACTGGTCAGGGTCCTCTCCTCCGATAATGTAGCGTAATTGCGCAAGCGGGAGCCTGGCTGCCAATCTGAAATGATGGAGGCTTCAACGTGATGATACTCAAATCCGGCGTCGCTTTGCCGGCGCGCGCAACGATAACGATCCTGTTTGCCAAGATGCGCGGATCCACGCGCATAACGGAAACGCTCGATCCGCCGGCAGTGCTGGCGCGCGCATCCGAATTTTTTGCCCTGGTTGCGGCGGCGGTCGAACGGCACGAAGGCACCGTGGTCAACGTGCTCAACGATACTTTGATGGCAACCTTCGCGGACCAGGGCGATGCACCGCACGCCGTGCAGGCGGCGCAGGAGATCCGGCGCGACGTCACCATCCTCAAGGCGGCGTGGCAGCACGATCACGGCATCCGCGCGGCAGTGGCGATGGGGCTGCACAGCGGCGCTGCGGTAGTCGGCTTCGCGGACGGTCCGATACCCGGGCAGCCGCTCGTCATCGGCGACAGCGTGAGCATCGCCGAACGCCTGCTGAATCGCGCGCGCGCCGGCGAGATTGTGGTATCGAAAACAATCATGGACGCGCTTGCGGCCTCCGGCTTCGTGCTCGAGGCCAAGGAACTGCCGCTGTTCAAGATCCCGCCCCGCGAACCGCTTCGGATCTTCGGTGTGGTGCTCGACACCCGCCTCGATTTTACCTAGACGGCGGCGCCCTCGACGATCCGGATATCGCGCTCGGCCGCATCGCCCAGGACCCGCAGCGCCTCCTGGTAACCGGGGCTGTCGTGCGCCGCGATTGCCTGCGCCACGCTGTCGAACTCGAGCATCACCGTGCGCTGATTGAGGCCGGCTTCGTAGGTCTTCGCCGGCATGCCGCGGACGAGAAAGCGTCCTCCCGCTCCCAATATCGCGGGTCCGGCAAGCTTCGCGTACGCAGCGAGCGCATCGGGATTCTTGATCGAGCGATAGCACGCTATCCAATAAGCTTTGGCCATATCATTTCCTTTCCACGTTTACACCTCGTCATTGCGCTACTTTATCCTAAAGCATGGTCAAGCCTGTAAATCGCTTGCTCATGGATTTATCCTTGTCCGAGTTGTCCCTGCCAGGAGTCACCGCTTCGTCCCCGGTTTGGCATCTTCACGCGACCGCTCCGAACAGCGCCCCGACGCCTGCGGTCAGCGCCATGGCGAGCGCGCCCCAGAACGTGACGCGCATTGCGCCAACCGTCACCGGCGCGCCACCCACGCGCGCCGCCCATCCGCCCAGAATCGCGAGAAATAGCAGCGAAGTTCCGGAAACCACGGGAATTAAAATCGCCGCGGGGACCAGGGCAGCGGTCAAGAGCGGCATCGCTGCTCCCACCGCGAAGCTTCCCGCCGAAGTGAACGCAGCCTGCATCGGACGCGCCTTGAGAGTCTCGGAGATTCCAAGTTCGTCGCGCGCGTGCGCGCCCAGCGCGTCGTGGACCATGAGCTGCTCGGCGACTTGTTTCGCGAGCGCGGAATCGAGGCCGCGGTTGACGTAGATCGCCGTCAGTTCCCTGCGCTCGCCTTCGTCGTCGGCCGCGAGTTCCGCGCGTTCGAGGTCGAGTGCAGCATCTTCGGAATCTGCCTGTGAACGCACCGACACGTACTCGCCGGCAGCCATCGACATCGCTCCCGCGACCAGGCCGGCAACTCCCGCGACCAATACCCCGCTGTGAGTGGTATGCGCGGCCGCGACACCAACCACCAGACTCGCGGTCGACACGATACCGTCGTTCGCACCCAGCACCGCCGCGCGTAACCAGCCAATGCGGTCCGTGCGGTGTCGTTCCCTGTGGCGTACAGACACTCTTGAAATCTCCTTGAGGTGAGAGCCGCCAGCCCTTAGTTGACCTTCGGAAAAATCAGCGGCAGCACGGGTTCCGCGGTAAACATGCACCGGGCACTGTGGCCACACGCCGCGACGACCAGCGTCTTGTGTCGCGCTCCGTAATTCTCAGTCACGTACTTCCCGAATGCCAATCCCCGGGCCAGCCGCGTGGGGCCTTGCGCCATTGCGGAGCAGGAAGTATCAAAACCATACAGCGGCAGAATATCAAGTTCGCCGACCAGGTAGATCGCAGGCCGATCGGAAAGTTGTTTTTTCAATTGTTCGTCGGTGAGCCTCGTGCTGTACCCGGTACGATTCTGAAGTCCGTAAGGCCAATTATCGTACGCCGTACAGTCTCCGGCATCCGCCGGCAGAGCGAACGCAGCGGGCGGTTTGGCACGGCGCGGCGCAAGGTACCCTGGCGCGGCGGCCGCGACGGTCGAGGGAATGGCGCTCGCCGTGGGCCGGAGGCTGTCCAAGTAGGTGTAAGAGGAGGGGTTCGCCACGACATACGTGATCGGAACCCCGAGATGACCGTGAATCTGGTTGACCATCCCGTAGCGCGCGACGAACTGGCCACCGGCGGAGTGACCTGCCACTGCGATGACCTTGAGATTGGGAAAGATGTCGTTCCGAGCCAATCTACGCAATACTTCGTCGACAACGTCATAGGACGTGATCTGTGGGTTGCCCACGGCAGGGGCGCCGTTGCGCCAACTCCCCGGTCCGAAGCAGACCCAATTCAGCTCGTCGGGTGCCAGTGTGTCACGGCAGCGGCCTCCCGCGTTGGAGGCGAAGCGCACCGAGATGATGAGGGTGTTTTCCAAAGCGCCGGCCAGGAAAGCCGCTGCGAGAGCGTGACGGAAGTATTTGTCGGCATCGCGGCCCTGGCCATGGATCGTGACGAGCGCGCGACTGATGCCTTCGTTTACTTCGTCCAGAGGATGGTTACGATAGACGAGGGCGCGTGCCGGTCCGTTGGCCACGGTAACCCATTCCGTACATGCGGAGGCGGCGGACGTGCACCCTGCTGCCCACGCGGTTCCAGTCAGCAGAACGAGCGACAGACAAATCGACCACCGCAAGCAAGATATTGAAGCCAAGCCCTTCACGGCGAGTTCCTCACGGCGTCTGGGCAAAACCCTTCCCTCTCCCGCTGTCGCGTCCGCCCGCTTTCCCGGCCGCGGTGAAAATCTTCTCGCAGCGCTGCCGGTCTCCCGCATCCGTGACACCCGGCTCGCCGCACCACGCGACCAGCCGCTCGCCCGCAGCTTCCGCGCCGATCGCGGCCGCGCCCTTGAAGCGCTCCCTGAGCTGTCTTAATTGCAGCGCGAGCCGTTGCGCCTGAAACTCGGCCGGGGTGTCGAGACCCAGCAACAATTCGAGTTCGAGCAGGCTCTCGCGGCGCGATTCGACACCGCGTTCCACCCGCGCCAGATAGTCACCGGTCGCGGCGGCATCGGACAGGGCGTTGAGCGCCGCATCGCGTCGCGCGATCAACTTAGATTCCCATGCGGCCGGCAGCGCCGGCAACGCCGCCCACCGTTCCTGCGCAGCGGCGGACTGTGCCGCGACCGCGGCAGTATCCGGATTCGAACGCACGAGGGCATCGAGTTCCTCGCACAGGCGTTCCTTCGCCGCGAGGGTCTGCCACACCGCCGTCTCGCGGGAGCGCACGCGCGCCGACAACGCCGCCTCGACTGCGGTCTTCGCAGCCCTGAAGCGGGATTCGACGCCGCGCAGAGCAGGATCCGGTCCGCCGGCTTGCTTCTTCCATTGCTCCTGCAGATCGCGCATGCTACGCCGCACGCTCTGATCGTCCCGGTCCGCGGCTCCTCCAGCGCGCGGCGGTGCTCGTGCTTGCGCCCGTCCTCAGCCTTGCGCTTGGCATCGCGGGCGTTGAACACCGCGTCGCACGCGGCGCGAAACTGCTCCCACAGCGCGCGTTCATCGCGCCGCTCGAGCGCGAGCGCCTTGGCCTGCTCCTGCCACTTGGCCTGGATCGCCCTGACTTGCGACAACGTGTCGCGCTCCGTCGCTTTCGATGCGAGCACTGTCGCCTCTTCGATCAACACCTGACGGCCCGCCTTTGCCTGATCGCGCGCCTCCGATAACGCAGCGCGCAGCGGGGCGAGCGCGGCCTTGAACCGCGCATCGAACTTTTTCCACGCCCTGGGTTCGACGCTGCCCAGATCGCCCTCGCGCCACGCATGTTCGGTATCGCGCAGCCAGCGCTCGATGGCGCGCCATTCGCGCGGCTCGCCCAGCAGAGTCGGCGCGTGCGCTGCGGCCGCGGCGATGAACTCGTCGCGCTGCTTGCGCGCCTGCTTTCTCTGCGCGGCCTGTTCGGCGAAATATTTGGCAGCGGGCGCATAGGCCTTTTCGCACGCGCTGTCGAAGCGTTTCCACAGCGTTTTGGGAACGCCCGCGTACTGCTGGTCGAGCGCCTTCCATTCGTTGCGCAGTTTCTGCACTTCAAGCGCGAGTTGCGGCGCATCCATCGTCGGCGTCGCCAGGGCCTCGGCGCGCTCGCACAACTGAACGCGGGCGCTTTGCTGGCCAAACGATTCCCAGCGTTCGAGTTCCACGAGTTGGTGCGCGAGGCGGCCGAGCCGCTGCGTGGTCGGCTTCGGCAGCGGTCCGGCGCCGGCCTTCAGCGTCCGCAACTCGTCGGCGGCCGCACGCGCAACGCGCAACTGTCCCGCGACGAGCGCCTGCTCCGCGGCATGCAGCAGATCGTGGACGCGCTGCCGCACCGCGCTCGCTTCCTGCTGCGCGGCCCTGACCACCGCGACGCGGCGTTGCTCGATGACCAGCAGCGCAGCCTCGATGCGCCGCGTCAGCTCCGGCGTCCGGATCGCCGGATTCAGCGCCTGCCACCGCTCGGGCAGTTGCGCGTGGTCTACAGACGTGCTTGCGGCAAGCTGTTCGGCTTCAACGACCAGCGCTTCGGCACCGGCGAGCGCCACGTGCTCCCTCTCCCATAGTGCGATGCGCTGTTCCGCCTCATCCAGCTGCGCGAGCGCCGCGCCGTCGCCGCGCCGCGCCGCCTCTTCGCGCAACGCGGCGAGTTCGGTGCGCAGACCGGCGAGCGCGTCCGCCACGGCCGGCGGCGCGAGCGCCGCTATCCATTCGCGCAGCCTGCGCTCGAACGTCGCCCGCGCCCGCTGCTCGTCCTGCTCGCGCTCGAAGCGTGCCAGCACCGCTTGGCGGGCCGCATCGCAGCGCGCAAGGCGCTCGGTGTCGCCGCTCATATCCAGCGCCTGCCAGCGGCGATTAAGCTCGACCACCGCAGTGAGTATCGGGCCGGGTTTGGTCGCCAGCGCTTCCAGTTGCGCGAGTATCGTGTCGGCTTCGACTTTCTGATCCAGCCGCTCCTCCATCGCATCGATCCGCTGCCGCGCGAGCCGGGCCACGCCATGATCGCGGTTCTTTGCCGCCTCGGCGAGTTTGCGCAGACCGTCCGGAGAGGCGACGCGCTCCGCGGCCGCCAAACGCGTCTCCGCATGCTCCGCGGCAAGCGCAAGCTCGATCAACGGCTCTTCAGCGCGTATGCCGGCGATCGCGACGCGGCAGCGTTCCGCATCGAGCGTGCGGCGCGCCACTGCGGCGCGGATCGCATCGGTGCAATGATCCCCCTCGAGCAACGCACGCGCGCCGGCGCAGTCCTGAGTATCGGCAAGCGCATCGCCCAGTGCCGGGGCAAGAGCATCGCGCACCGCGGGCTCCGTTTCACTTTCCCAGGCGGCGGCGAGTACGGGGAGATCGGCGCAACGGCGTGCCGCGGCGGCGCGGACCTCCGGCGCGGGGTCAGTGGTCAGCAGACGCGCGAGTTCGTCAGAATCGGGCGCAAGTTGCGCTGCGCCGAGGACCCGTTGCGCGGGTTCGGCATGTTCGTGCAGGGCGGAACGCGTAAAGAGCTTGGTGATCATGTTCTGGTTGGAGTCCGGATATCCTGCGCCGAGGCACGCGGTTGCATGTTGATTCAGCGCATTGCTGACTTTCGACGCGGGAAACGTGATGTTAACAAAAAACCCGCCAGGGATAGTCGAAAAACTCCGGTGCCGAATGCTTTATCGTGCCCTCCTTCGCGGCGATCTTCTGTTTCAGAAGGACGCCGGCACCAGCATCCGCATCAGCGCCGCCACGTCATCGAGCTCATCGATGTGCCAGATGGCGTCGATGATGCGTCGCGCGTCGCAGCCCGGTGCGCCGAGCGCCGCCTGATCCAGAAACTTCGCTTCCAATTCACCATCGCTCAACGGGCATTGCAGGCTGCCGCGCAGATGGGGAATGTGCTTCTCGAAGCTCGCGCCTGACCGGGTGCGCACGGTCACGTACGCCTCCTCGTTGCCGACCGCGGCATCCTCCGTCATTGATACCCTGGCGCGTAATGCGAGCACCGCGGGCTGCGCCACGGCTGCATCGGTGAACTGGCGCACGCCCGCCGCGCCATGAATGAAGGCGACCGCGCAGCAGTGGTGAATGCTGACGCTGGCCTCGCGGCTGCCGCGCGGCGCCGGCCGGTCGGCGCGCTCGCGCAGCAGCGGACTGCCACGCACCGCGATGTGCTCGATGTCCGCGGGACTGATCGCGTGCTCACTGCGCAGCTCGAGGCAGGCGTCGATCACGGGATGCAGCACCACCCCGGTCGGGTAAGGCTTGTAGGCGTTCAGGGGCAGTTCCCAGGTTTGCCCCAGGCCGCTCGTGATTTTCGACAGATCGGCCTGTTGGCCGGTTACCTGAGTGAAGCCGAACGTGCCTTCGATCGGTCGCTCGCCTCCGGTGAAGTTCTGCTCCGCCAGCAATGCGGCCACGATGCCATTGCGCGCGGAGTTGCCAACCGCGAGGCTTTTCGCCATATCGGGCAGGCTTTCGACCAGCCCGCAGGACTGATTGGCCGCGTTGCCCAGTGCCCAGGTCATCTGCTGCGCGGAAAGTCCGAGCAATTTGCCGATCGCCGCGGCCGAGCCGAACACGCCGCAGGTGGCGGTGATGAGAAAGCCGTGGCTGTAATGCCACGGCGACACCGACTTGCCGATGCGGCAGGAGGCTTCCACGCCGAGGATGAAGGCGTGCAGCAGTTCGGGGCCGCTGACACGCCGATGCTCCGACCAGGCCAGCAGCGGCGGGGCC
Organism: Betaproteobacteria bacterium; assembly: GCA_016192835.1. GTDB lineage: Bacteria > Pseudomonadota > Gammaproteobacteria > Burkholderiales > SG8-41 > PALSA-1004. The sequence continues at coordinate 37 of JACPTJ010000273.1, read as the reverse complement.
ACCGAGGCGCTGGGATGGATCACGGTGGGCACGTGCG
>JACPTJ010000014.1 GCA_016192835.1 Betaproteobacteria bacterium | reverse complement strand
GTCCAAGGGCGCAGGTTCAGGGCTTGAGGCCAGTCGATCAGTTTCGGACCGGATGCTTGTTCAACTTGCGCTGCAGCGTCCGCCGATGCATGCCGAGCGCCTTCGCCGTGGCTGAAATATTGCCATGGTTTTCCATCAGCACGCGATTGATATGCTCCCATTCCACGCGGTTCACCGAAGGCGGTTTCTCGCTGACCGGCGCGGAATGGTCGCCTGACTCGCGGTGGAACGCCGCGACGATGTCGTCGGCATCGGCCGGCTTGCTCAAGTAATACGCTGCGCCCAGCTTGATGGCTTCCACCGCGGTCGCGATGCTCGCGTATCCCGTCAGCACGACGATTTTTGTGCGTTCGCCCAATGCGTTCAGTTTGGAGACGAGCATGAGCCCGGATTGATCCGGCATTTTCAAGTCGATTACGGCGTATTCCGGAGCGCCGCGCTGAATATGGCTCATTGCCCCTGCAACAGTATGCGCGACCCTGACCTGAAACCCGCGGTGTTCCAGGGCTTTTGACAGCACCGAACAAAAAGTTACGTCGTCGTCCACCAACAGCAGGCTGGGCCGGTCGTCACGATCCCTGGCGCGCACATCCGTCATGAGTTGGCCGATACCAGGAAAGGAGCCAACGGCAGCCGCACTTCCGTGCACGCCCCGCACCCAGGTTGGTTATATAAATTAATCGAGCCACCGAATCTCCTGATAATCGTGGCGCTCAACATCAGGCCCACGCCATGCCCTTCACCCGGCGGCTTGGTGGTGAACCCCCCTTTGCCGATTTTATCCGCGGCTTCGGGCAGTATGCCTTGTCCCCGGTCGGAAATCCGGATGCACAACTCCTGCTCGTCCCATCGACCTTCCACCTCGACCAGCTCGGGCGAGGCATCGGCGGCATTATTAAGCAAGTTCATGATGGCCTGCCGCAAACTTTGATCGGCAACAATTTCCGGCGCCAGCAGCGTTCCGTGCCAGCGGGACGTGACGATGACCCCGGGGCGCATCGATCGGCAATTTTCCACCACTGACTTCAGGAACTCGTCCAGCGCGAGCTTGCCGCCGCCGTCCATCCGGGTGCGGCCGGCCGAGGCAAGCAGGTTGGACAAGGTGCCTTTGCAAACCTGAAGCTGATCGGAAATGACGTGGAGTTCATTGAGCAGTTCCGGCCTTGTGTGCCAACGTCCCTGTAATTCCTTCACCACCACCGCCATCGTCGAAAGAGGCGTGCTCAACTCGTGGGCCGCGCCCGCCGCGAATGCTCCCAATTGGACGATGCGCTCATTGTTCAGTTCATTTTCCCTGGCCTGTGCGAGCAGGCGCTGGTGCTCGCGCAACGTTGTGGTGATCTTAATTACGAAATACATGATTAGTGGGATCGTGATCACAAGACTAATTGCTTCGCCGATCTCATGGAGCTTGACCTGATACAGTGGTTCGTAGTTTGCCGACATCAGCGGCACAAAGGAAAACACCAGCAGTAGATAACATGCCCCAGTGATCGCGGCGATACCCCACGTGTAGGACCGCCTGAGCATCACGGCAGAAACGGCGAGAGGCAGAACATACATTCCGGCGAAAGGATTCGTCATGCCACCGGTAAAGTATAAGAGGATGGTAAAGACTGCGACGTCGACCACGATCTGCGCAAAAAGCTCGCCGTCGTAAACCGGTTGGGGGAACCTGAGACGGAGCCAGGTTGCCAGATTGAACAGCGCAAGGAACCCGATTCCAGCCGCGAGGGGGAGCAGCGGCAGTGGAATTTCCAGATAGCCATGCACGAACGCAACGGTGATGACCTGCCCGGCAATCACGATAGTTCTGAACAGAACAAGAATCCGCAGGTTATCCATTGCGAACACTCGCGGTGTATCGCGTTCCGGCAAACCCGTTGTTGGCGCTGACATTTATTTCATTCCCGGCGCGAATTCTAAGAGCAGGAAACGGCCTGCGGTCCACCTGCGACAATTTGTCGCATGCGACAAATTGCCACATTCCCAGTTATCTCGTAACAATTTATTGTTGCACAAAATTTCCGGTAGCGATCATGCTCCAAAATAATCGCATGCAAATTGCGCCCGATTGATCCAGATCAAACTGCGTGTAATCTCAGATGCAATAGTTCCAATCGCGCGCAAGTGCACGGATGATGCCGAACCCTACCACTACTCTTACCCACACGCGAGCAGGATTCACACAGCGCGCAGCGATACGAAAGGAAGCAGGACGATGATCGCAACAACCCAGCACCGGTGGTGCATAAAGCACGAGTGGAACGTGTCCAGACACATCGAGAGGACGAAGAAGGCGCATACCATGACCATCATACCCACCATTGTGCTCGGCGCGGCGCTTCTGCTCGCGCAGTTATTCCCGCTTGCCGGCATGGCGCAGGCGGCGGCTGCCGCAGGCGAGAACCAGGGCGCAACCTACACGGGCGAGAAGGCGTGCAACACTTGCCATGCGTTGGAGAACAAGCATTTCGGCCCCACCCAACACGCGAGGATTTTCCGGCTCAATCCCCGGAACGAACTCGAGCGACAGGTGTGCGAGGCCTGCCACGGTCCGGGTTCCAACCACATCAAGAATCCCGCGAACCGGGATGCCCTCATCAGCTTCACCCGCGAATGGGGTACGCCGGTCGAGAAGCAGAGCGACACGTGCATGGCCTGTCACAAGGGCGGTCAGCGCATGCACTGGTCCGGCTCGATTCATGCCACCAACAAGCTCAGTTGCAGCGACTGCCACAACGGGATGGGCAAGTTCTCGGCCAACGGTCTGTTGAAGAAGGCCAGTATTACCGAGACCTGTTACACCTGCCACGCGCAGCAGCGCGCCGAGTTCCGCAAGCGCTCCCACATGCCGGTGCCGGAAGGCAAGATGAGCTGCGTGGATTGCCACAACCCGCACGGCTCGACCACCCGGCCGTTGCTCAAGGCCGACACGGTCAACGAGGTCTGCTATGCCTGCCACGCCGAGCGGCGCGGTCCCATGCTGTGGGAACACGCGCCGGTGCGCGAGAACTGCATGAACTGCCATTTCCCGCATGGTTCCAACCAGGCACAGCTGCTGCAGGTCGCGCGGCCCTTCCTGTGCCAGCAATGTCACGGCAACACGTTTCATCCGTCCACCATGTACAACGCCGGCCAGTCTCTAGGCGGTGGTGCGGTCGCGAACAGCCGTGTCCTGGGACGGTCGTGCCAGAACTGCCATTCGGCAATCCATGGCAGCAACCATCCGGCTGGCGCCCGCTTCCAGCGCTGAGCCCCGCACCCAGGACTCTATTCATGAATCAGCACACGACAAACCGTACCGGGAGGCATAACGTGAGCATTCGACCGTCTTTGAAAACCCTCGCCTGCTGCATAGGCGCCGCGCTGGTCCAAATGGCTGCCGGCACAGTCCTCGCCGATTCGGGCGTCGGGGTGGACACTGTCCTTGGCAACGCCCTCAATCCGTCCCAGGATGCGTCGAGGCCGCTGGATCCCAATGGCATGGGTCCGTTCCGGCAGCCCGCCGCGCACACCCCGACGGGCCAACTCTACAACCCCCCTTATGCCCTGCCGGAAGAAGTTAAAAAAACGGAGACCGGCTGGGAGTATTCCGGCGAGGTGGAATTCGGTGTATTGGGCGGCGACGCAAACAGCAATAGCGAGCAGTTCCGGCAGTACAAGGATCTCGATAACGGACCTTACCTGAACAACTTCGGTCTCCAGATGCACAAGCCGGACGAGGCGCGTTTTGTCGAGATCATCGGCGGCGGCGTCGGCAGGCGCGACCAGTACTACGGCCTCCAATTCGGACGCTACAACGACTGGAAGGTGAAGACCTTCTACAGCGAGACGCCCCACGTCTTTACCAGCACCTATAACTCCATCTGGAACGGGGTCGGCACCGGCAACCTGACTCTCGTGCCCGGACTCACGCCCGGCGGAACGGCAGTGATGGCTACCGACAATGCCAATGTCCGCGCAGCGATCCTCAACGCGGGAAACTCCACGTTGATCGTCACTCGCAAGAAGGGCGGCGTGCGCTACGACATGAACCTGTCGAATTCCTGGAAAGGCTACGCCAGCTACACCCTCGAACAGCGCGAGGGGGCAAGACCCTTTGGCGCGGTGTGGGGCGGCGGCGGCGGAACCGCCCCGACGGAGATCGCGGAGCCCGTCGATAACAAGACCCACGACGTGCTGGCAGGGCTTCAGTACGCGGACGCGCTGAACGCTTTCAATCTGCGGCTGTCGGCTTCCCTGTTCCGCAACAACAACGACACTCTGATCTTCCAGGAACCGTACCGGCTTTTCGCGGCCGTTACCAACGGGATCGCTCCGGGCGGATTCACCCAGGGCCGGTTCGATCTTCATCCGAACAACGAGGCCTACAACGCCAAGGCGGAGTTTGCCCGGTCCCTGCCTGATTTCCACAAGGGCCGCTTCACTGCGGTCGTGTCGTTGGGGACCAATCGGCAGAACGACAATTTGATTCCGTACACGACGATTCCAGGCGTAACGCTGGCAAATGTCACCGGGAACAACTGGGATACGACGAACTCGTTGAGCCGCACTTCGGCTGAGGCGCGAATCGACACCAGCCTCGTCGATCTGGGGTTGGCGGTCAATCCGACGGACGCCCTGAATTTGAAAGGCAAGCTGCGCTATTACCAGACCGATAACAAGATCAATCCGTTTCTCGCGTGCAATCGCAACGCGGCATACGTCGATAACGATCCTAATACCGCCGGCGCTCAGGCGGGGGGGCTGACCAAGGATGGGTGCACCGGGGTTTGGGGCCGTCTCATCAACGATGGGACCGGATCGTCCGTGCTCATGGGAGCGAGCAGCGCACGGGCGGGTAACCTTCCGATCATAAGCGTTCCCTTCGCCTACAAGCAATACAACATGGGGCTGAGCGGGGACTACCGGCTGAACAAGGTGTCCAGCGTGAACGCCGGCTATGAACGGGAAATATTCCAGCGGGAGCACCGCGAGCGCGACAAGACCTGGGAGGACAAAGTCAAATTTGGTTACGTGAACCGGGGTCTGACCAATTCCACCCTGCGCGTGTCCTACGAGTACGGCCTTCGCCGCGGTGATGACTACAATACTGCTGCCTACGAGGAGTTCGTCAGTGCGGCCCTGGTGCCGATCCCGACCGCGCCGGCAGGGACCAGCGTCACCAGTTGGGCGGTGCACATGAACAATGGCATCCGCAAGCTCGATCTGGCCGACCGCGATCGGCAAACCCTGAATGCCCGGTTCAATTCCATGTTGCGGCCGGATCTGGATGCCGGCGTCGCGCTGCAGCTCAGGTACATCGATTACCCTGATTCGAACTACGGACGCACCAAGCAGGTTCAAAACTCGCTCAATTTCGATGCGAATTACCAGCCCTCGGTGGAACGGACGATCTATGGTTTTTATTCTGTCCAGCTTGGCCGGAACAAGCAGGCTTCGATCTCCAGCGCGGGGACTTGTAATCTCGGTCAAGTGACTGCCCTGGGGACGATCACTCCCGCCAACGCGCACGAGATTTGCCCCGCGCCCGGAGGCCCACTCTTTCCGCTGATCAACACCTGGGATGCGACCAGCACGGATCGCAACCACGTGCTGGGGTTCGGGTTGTTGCAGGCGATCCGCAAGGCGAGGCTCAATCTCAATTACACATTATCCAGGGGCCGCTCCGAACTCGGCTACGGCTTCACGCCAGGCGGCGCAGTTACGGTTGCCAACGCGGCCTTTGCCGGCAGCGGCATGCCTGATATCACGACGACTCAGCATATCTTCGACGCAAGCCTGCTGGTCCCCGTCTCAAAGCAGGTAACGGCACGCCTGCTCTACCGATATGAAAACGG
>JACPTJ010000272.1 GCA_016192835.1 Betaproteobacteria bacterium | reverse complement strand
GGATGGCTGCCGCCGGCGCAATTGATCAGAATGTCGATCGGGCCGAGGTCCGTCGACGCTTGCCGGGCGAGATTTCGCGGCGCACCTTCCTCCATGATATCGGCGATCGCGGTCCGGGGTTGCGGCCCGCCGGCCGCGGCGATTTCCTTCGCGAGTCGGTCGAGCAATTCGCCCCGGCGCGCGGCGATGCACAGCCTGACGCCCTCGGCGGCGAGACCTTTGGCGATCGCGCGGCCGATGCCCTGGCTTGCGCCGGTGACCAGCGCGGTTTTTCCCTTGAGTTGCAGATCCATTTTGCTTTCCCCAAAAAAGTTGCTCCGCGTGCCCTGCGCCTATCCCCGCGGCAAGCCGCGAAGAATTGCAATTGGTGTAGGGTGCGCTTGCGCACCGATTGCGGGATGGTGCGCAAGCGCACCCTACACCGAAATTGAAGATTATCGCGTGATTCGAATCGCCAATTCCTGCTTCGCGTCCACCTCTTGTCAGCCTTTGACCCACGTTTTCCACGCAATCCACAGTTTCCTGAGCGGTGTCAGCGAGACGCGGTGCGTGAGCACCTGCGAGCCATCCGCGCGGATTTCGGCGAGCAGCGTCTGGTAGATCGCCGCCATGACCAGCCCCGGGCGCTGGGACTTGCGATCCGCCGCGGGCAGCAGTGCGAACGCATCGCGGTAATAGCCCAGCGCGCGCCCGACCTGGAACTGCATCAGTTGCCGGAAACCGTCGCTGGCACGCGCGTGCATGACGTCAGCGACCGTGACGTTGTAGCGCGCGAGCTCGTCAAGTGGCAGATAAACGCGGTCGCGGCGCGCATCTTCACCGACGTCGCGGATGATATTGGTGAGCTGAAACGCCATGCCGAGATTTTCCGCATATTTGAGCGTGCCGGGATCGCGGTAGCCGAAGATCTCCGCCGACAGCAGCCCGACTACGCCTGCGACGCGGTGGCAGTAGAGCTTGAGCGTCGCAAAGTCCGCATAGCGCCGCTGCGCGAGGTCCATCTCCATGCCGTCGATGATCTCCTGCAGCCGTGACTGCGGCAGATTGAACCGCGTGACAACCGGAACCAGTGCTTGCGCGACGGGGTGATCAGCATGGCCTTCGTATAGCGCTGCGAGCTGGGTGCGCCACCACGCAAGCTTGGTGCGTGCAACGCCGACGTCCGTGCACTCGTCGACGATGTCGTCGACCTCGCGGCAGAACGCATAGAGCGCGGTAATCGCGCTCCGGCGCTCCGGCGGCAGGAACAGGAAGCTGTAGTAGAAACTCGAGCCGCTTTGCGCCGCTTTTTGTTGACAATATTGGTCGGGGGTCACGAGGCGGGGGCAGGATTCGGGATTCAGTATCCGGGATTCAGTGTATCGAGAAAGTGCGCGCAAACATCAGCGGCCAATCATACGCGCGCAGCAGGGGGCGGTGGCGGAATATATCGCAGTTCGCATTCACGATCTTGGTAAGGACGCGGTCGCCTCCGCTGATAATCATGCGCATCTCGAGCCCGATGCGGCCCCTGAGCGCGCGCCCGAGCGGGGCGCCGCGCCACAGCGTGCTGCGAGCCCGCTCGATCTGGAACATCATGAACTCGCGCCACGCCTCGCCGGCGTCGTGGGCGGCAATTTGAGTTTCGCTCACCCGGTGACGCGCGAGCTCGTCCTGCGGCATGTAAATGCGCCCCTTGGCGTAATCAATTGCGATATCCTGCAGGAAATTGATGATCTGCAGGCTGGTGCAGATATTATCCGACCACGCCAGATTTTGCGGCGTCGCGGCGCGGTACAGCGCGAGCAGCAAGCGGCCGACCGGGTTTGCCGAGCGCCGGCAGTAGTCGCGCAGCTCAGTGAAATTCGCGTAGCGCGTCTTGGTTACGTCCTGCGCAAATGCCGACAGCAGGTCGTGGAACGGTTCGAGCGGCAACCGGTATTCGCTGATAACGGGCGCAAGTTCCTGGAATAGAGGAAGCTGCAGTTGCTCGCCGCGCTCGATACGCCGCAACTCGTCATCGAATCCGGCGAGCAGTGCGAGCCGCTCGCGGGCGGGCAATTCGCCTTCATCGGCAAAATCATCCGCCGCACGCGCAAAGCGGTAGATCAGGGTCACGGGAACGCGCAGGCGCGCCGGCAGCAGTACGGACGCGACCGGAAAATTTTCGTAATGATTTACCGACATGGGGCAGGCGGGAAACGGCCTGAATTACAACGGGTTAACATGCCAAACGCCGCCATGCGGCCAGTATTCGAGGCTGACGGGTGACGGTAATTATATTACAATCAAAGCGTTGCGAAAGTGGCGGAATTGGTAGACGCACCAGATTTAGGTTCTGGCGCCGAAAGGCGTGTGGGTTCGAGTCCCTCCTTTCGCACCAGCAACCTCCTCTGACAACATGGGAAAGGCAATGGCAGCAACCTTGGAAAATATCAGTCAGTTAGAACGCCGCCTCAACATCACACTGCCTGCGGTGCAGATCGATGACGAGGTGCAAAGCCGGCTCAAGCGCCTTGCGCGCAGCGTGAAGATGCACGGCTTCCGGCCGGGGAAAGTGCCGCTCAAGGTGATTGCCCAGCAATACGAAGACCAAGTGCGGCGCGAAGTGCTGGGGGACGCCTTGCAAAAAAGCTTTGGCGACGCAATCCGCGAGCAGAATTTCAAGGTCGCAGGATACCCGCGCTTCGAGCCCAGGACTGCGGCAGAGAGTGCGCCGCAGTTTGAATTCAGCGCGACTTTCGAGATCTACCCCGAGATTGCGGTTGGCGACCTGAGCACGACGGCGATTACGCGGCCCACGATCGACATCGGCGAAGCCGAAGTCGACAGGACGCTCGAAATCATGCGCAAGCAGCGGGCGGCCTTCGAGCCGGTGGCGCGCGCCGCGGCGTTGGGGGACAAGGCAACGCTGGATTTCGCAGGCAGAATCGATGGCCATGAGTTCGACGGCGGCAAGGGCGAGAATTTCAGCGCGATCCTCGGCGAAGGCCGCCTCCTCAAGGATTTCGAGAGCCATGTCGTAGGTATGGCAGCAGGGGAAGCGAGGACATTTGAAATACGTTTCCCGGAAGACTATCATGGCAAGGAAATGGCCGGAAAAACCGCGACTTTCGACGTAAAGTTAAAGCAGATTGCCGAACCGAAGCTGCCACCGATAGACGCCGAATTCGCGAAATCGCTGGGGGTGGCGGACGGCAATCTGGATACCATGCGCCGCGAGGTTCGTGAGAATCTCGAGCGCGAAACGAAACGGCGTATCAGTGGCAGACTCAAGGACCAGATCATGCAGGCGCTGATCGACATGACCCGCATCGAGGTGCCGAAATCGCTCGTCGAGCTCGAAATCGAACGCATGACTGCGGCGGCGCGCCGGGATCTCGAGGCGCGTGGCGTCAAGCCGGGGGCGATGCCGCCGATTCCGCGCGAGGCGTTCGAGCAGCAAGCGCAACGCCGCGTCACGCTGGGACTGATACTGGGCGAGGTGGTGAAGACCCACGGACTGCAGGCCAAGCCCGAGCAGGTGCGCGCGATGGTAGAGGAACAGGCGCAGACCTACGAACAGCCCGAGCAGTGGGTAAAATGGTTCTACCAGGCGCCGGAGCGCCTGCGTGAGGTGGAATCGCTGGTGCTGGAGGATAATGTCGTCGCCTGGGTGCTTGCCACGGCCAAAGTCGAGGACAAGCCGATTGTATTCGACGAATTGATGGGGAACGCGTAAATGACGCAGCAGCACAGTTGGGAACGGGGCGGGATGGAACCGCAGGGGCTGGGCTTGATCCCGATGGTGATCGAGCAGAGCGGCCGCGGCGAGCGCGCGTACGATATCTACTCGCGCCTGCTCAAGGAGCGGGTGGTGTTTCTGGTCGGCCCGGTGACTGAAATTACCGCCAACCTGATCGTCGCGCAGTTGCTGTTTCTCGAGTCGGAGAATCCCGACAAGGACATCTCGTTTTATATCAATTCACCCGGCGGAATGGTGTCGGCGGGACTGGCGATTTACGATACGATGCAGTTCGTCAAGCCCGACGTGAGCACGCTGTGCATCGGGCAGGCGGCCAGCATGGGCGCGTTGCTGCTGGCGGCGGGCGCCAAAGGCAAGCGCTTCTGCCTGCCGAATTCGCGCGTGATGATTCACCAGCCGATGGGTGGGTTCCAGGGCCAGGCCTCGGACGTCGAAATCCATGCCAAGGAGATCCTGTACCTGAAGGGCAGGCTCAATGAAATCATGGCCAGGCATACCGGCCAGAAGATCGAGGTCATCGACAGGGATACCGATCGCGATAATTTTCTCTCGGCCGAGCAGTCGGTGTCGTACGGGCTGATCGACCGGGTGTTGACGGGCAGAACCGAATCCGCGAAGTGATGTCGTACAATACGGGGCGATAAGGAAAACGCGTATGTCAGACAAGATCGGCGGCGAAAAACTGCTTTATTGCTCGTTTTGCGGCAAGAGCCAGCACGAGGTGCGCAAGCTGATCGCCGGCCCGTCGGTTTTCATCTGCGATGAGTGCATCGAACTGTGCAACGACATCATCCGCGAAGAGACTCAGGGCGAGCATGGCGCCAAGGGCGTCAAGTCCGACCTGCCGGTGCCGCACGAAATCCGCGGCATCCTCGACCAGTACGTGATCGGCCAGGATCTGGCGAAAAAAATCCTGTCGGTGGCGGTCTACAACCACTACAAGCGGCTGAAGACGCTGGCATCGAAGAACGACGATGTCGAACTCGCCAAGAGCAACATTCTGCTGGTCGGCCCGACCGGCTCGGGCAATACGCTGCTCGCCCAGACGCTGGCGCGGCTGCTGAACGTGCCGTTCGTGATGGCGGACGCGACGACGCTGACCGAAGCCGGCTACGTCGGCGAGGACGTCGAGAACATCATCCAGAAGCTGCTGCAGAAATGCGACTACGATGTCGAGAAGGCGCAACGCGGCATCGTCTACATCGACGAGATCGACAAGATCTCGCGCAAGTCCGACAATCCGTCGATCACGCGCGATGTTTCGGGCGAGGGCGTGCAGCAGGCGCTGTTGAAACTGATCGAGGGCACCATCGCGTCGGTGCCGCCGCAGGGCGGGCGCAAGCACCCGAATCAGGAGTTCGTGCAGGTTGACACCACCAACATCCTGTTCGTCTGCGGCGGCGCGTTCGACGGCCTCGACAAGGTGATACGCGCGCGCTCGGAAAAAGGCGGCATCGGTTTTGGCGCCGAGGTGAAAAGCCGCGACAACCGCAAGGACATGACCAAGGTGCTGCGCGACGTGCAGCCCGAAGACCTGATCAAGTATGGCCTGATCCCGGAGTTCGTCGGCCGCCTGCCGGTGGTGGCCACGCTCGAGGAACTCGACGAGACCGTGCTGATCCAGATTCTGACCGAGCCCAAGAACGCGCTGCTCAAGCAATACCAGAAGATGTTCGCCATGGAAGGCGTCGAACTCGAGGTGCGCGACGCGGCGCTCAAGGCGATTGCGCACAAAGCGCTCGAGCGAAAAACGGGCGCGCGGGGACTGCGCTCGATCCTCGAGCAAACGCTGCTCGATACCATGTTCGACCTGCCATCGATGCAAAACGTGATCAAAGTGGTGGTCGATGAAGGCTCCATCGGTACCGATACGCGGCCGCTCTTGATTTATTCCGATCAACCCAAAGTCGCGGGTTCGGTATAATCTCGCCCCGGTTCCGGATCCGCGCGCCTCGCGAAGCGCGCGCAGGGTGTTGCGGCTTGAATTACCGTTGTACCGCCCCAACAATTATTTTTATATCTTTTATCC
>JACPTJ010000271.1 GCA_016192835.1 Betaproteobacteria bacterium | reverse complement strand
GGCGCCCACGGCAATAAGATAACAAGAATCAGCAGTTAGGGGAAGGATTTAATAAATTATCGAGGCTTGGTCCGCGCTGTGGGAGCCGGGGCGGCCAGCCTGTGCAACTTCGGCCAAGCGCTTTTCGAACTGAATTTCGCGCTTGCGACCGGCAAAAAAACCTCCGCCTGGCGCAGGTCTGACTGCACCAGGACGGAGTTTAAAGAGGCCAAGCCAGCCGCTGGTTCGACTGCATCAGCAGCCGCGCTCGGGCCCCCGAGGAGGAAACAAAGAACAAACTTGCGCAAAACTGACAACATCACGTCGAGACATCCCGGAATGAACGCTGCAACATCCCGTGTTGCCGAAGCGTGACGGGAGAACATTACCAAGCCTTTCTTACACCGAGCTTACGCGCCGACGATCCATTCATCGCCCATGGAAAGCTCACCCGGCCCCGCACAACTCGCCACCGCGCTACACGCGAGTCCGGTAAACGTTTACAATTCACACGCTTAGATGCGCATTTTAATCGTCGAAGACGACCCCACGCTGGCTGACGGGCTCACGCGGTCGCTGCAACGCGCCGACTATGCCGTCGATTGCGTCCACGACGGCGAACAGGCCGATCACGTGCTGGCGGCACAGAGCTACGACCTGGTGATCCTCGACTTGGGGCTCCCAAAGCTCGACGGTTTCGAGGTGATCAGGCGCGTGCGGCGGCGCGGCGCAACGGTACCAGTGCTGGTGCTGACCGCGCACGACGCGCTCGCCGACCGGGTGAAAGGGCTCGACCTCGGCGCGGACGATTATCTGACCAAACCATTCGAACTGCCGGAGCTCGAGGCACGGGTGCGCGCGTTGATACGGCGCGGCCAATCGGGCGGCAGTTCAATGCTCGCGCACGGCCCGCTCTCCCTTGATACCAGCGGCCGGCGCGCCACACTCGACAACGTTCCGCTCGAGCTTTCGGCGCGCGAGTTCGGCGTGCTGGAAGTGCTGATGCTGCGCAGTGGGCGCGTGGTCAACAAGGAACAACTTGCGGAACAACTCTACGGCTGGGAAGACGAGGTCGGCAGCAACGCAATCGAAGTCTACGTCCACCGATTGCGCAAGAAGCTTGAACCCGCCGGCGTCGCGATCCGCACTATCCGCGGTCTCGGCTACGTGCTCGAGAAAGACTCGTGAGCACCATCGTCAGCGAACCCCCGGTCGCGCAGAAGCCGGAAAAAGCGACGCTGCGGCGACAGTTGCTGTTCTCCCTGCTGGCACCTATCGTGCTCGTCTCGCTGATCAGTTCGGTAGTTTCCTATTACTATGCGTTCAATTTCGCAACGCTTGCCTACGATTACTCGTTGTTCGATTCGGCGCTCGACATCAGCCGGCAGATTCACACTGCTGACGGCCAGGTGCACGTCGATCTGCCACGCGCCGCGCTCGACATGCTGGAATACGACGGGCATGACCGCATTTATTACCAGATCAATGACGCCACGGGCGCATTCGTCGCCGGACACCGCGGGCTGCCGCTGCCGGGCGAACGCGCGCCCCCCGGCAAACCGGTTTATTACGACGGCAGCTACGGCGGCAGTCCGGTGCGGATTGCGGCGCTGTACTCGATGGTGTCGGGCACATCGGACCCGGGCCCGATCCTGATCCAGGTGGCCGAAACACTTAACAAACGCCATATACTCGCCGACGAGATCCTGCTCGGCATGTTGTGGCCGGAGCTGCTGCTGATCGTGCTGGTCGGCGTGCTGGTCTGGTATGGCGTTGAGCGGGGCCTGAGGCCACTCGCCGCGCTGCAACGCGAAATCAGCCGTCGTTCGCACCGCGACCTGAGTCCGCTGGCCGAGCACAATGTGCCGGGCGAAGTGCACGCGCTGATTCACGCGATGAACGGCCTGCTGGCGCGCCTGAGCGAGGCGATGTCGGCGCAACAGCGCTTTATCGCCGATGCCGCGCATCAGTTGCGCACCCCGCTGGCGGGGCTCAAGACCCAGACCGAGCTCGCGCTGCGGCAGCAGGAGCTGAGCGAGGTACGGCACACGCTGCAACACCTCCATACCGCGACCGGGCGGACCACGCATCTGGTCAATCAGTTGCTCTCGCTCGCACGCGCCGAACCCGGCGCTGTCCGCGCCCATGCGCTAACGGCGCTGAACCTCGACGATCTTGCGCGCGACACCACGACCGAATGGGTTCCGCGTGCCATTGAGCGCAATATCGACCTCGGCTTTGATGGCACGCCGGCCGCCGCCGGTATCGAGGGCGATGTGCTGTTGATCAGGGAAATGCTCGGCAATCTGCTCGACAACGCGATCCGCTACACCCCGTCCGGCGGCCGGGTCACGGTACGCGTCGCCGCCGAGCGCGATCAAGTGGAGCTGAGCGTCGAGGACAACGGTCCCGGCATTCCACCAGCGGGGCGCGAGCGCGTGTTCGAGCGCTTCCACCGCGTGCTCGGCAGCGGCGCCGAAGGCTGCGGGCTGGGGCTCGCGATCGTGCACGAAATCGCGCAAAGCCACAACGCGAAGACCCGCCTCGGACCGGGCCCCGGTGGCAGGGGCACGCGGGTCACGGTTGCCTTTCCAAGGGCGGCGTGAAAATCGTTGCCTACACCCGCACGGCGATTTCGCTGCATTGCACGTCATGCACGCCGCCGCGGGACTCAACGCTCACTCGGCCTTGGCGCCGGACTCCTTGACCGCTTTGCCAAAGCGCACGGTCTCCGCGCGGATGAGCTTGCCGAATTCCTCCGGCGTGCCGCCCAGCGGATCGACGCCCTGATCGATCAGGCGTTTGCTGATTTCGGGCGAGCGGATGATGCGCGTCACCTCGGCGGCGAGCTTGTTGACCACGGGCTTCGGCGTGCCGGCGGGCGCGACGATACCCGTCCAGTTGCCCATCACGAATTCCTTGTAGCCCTGCTCAATAAACGTCGGCACGGCGGGAATGAACGGGTGGCGCTGCTCCGTCATCGAGCCAATCACGCGCAGTCTGCCGCCCTTGGTGTGGGGCAGCAGCTCGGGAATGGCGTTCACCATCACGTGCGCCTGTCCCGAGATCAGGTCCGGCACGGCGGGACCGACTCCTTTGTACGGCACGTGCGTCGCCTCGATCCTGGCCGCCACCTTGAACATTTCCAGCGAGAGATGGCTGATGACGCCGATGCCGCCCGAGGCGTAGATCAGGCGATTCTTCTTCGCCCAGTCCACGAGCTCAGCGACGTTCTTCGCCGGGATTCCGGCATGGACCACCATGATCAGCGGCGAGTTGCCGAGCACCACCACCGGCGTGAGATCGCGCTCCAGGCTGTAGTCGAGCCTGGCATACAGCGTCTGCGAAATCGCGTGCGCGGTGCTGATGTTCATGAAGGTGTAGCCGTCCGCAGTGGACTTCGCGACGAGCCCCGCGGCAAGGTTGCCGCCGGCGCCGGGCCGGTTGTCGACGATCACCGCGTGACCCCATGACTCGTTGAGCTTTTGTCCGA
The DNA here is from genome assembly GCA_016192835.1 of Betaproteobacteria bacterium. GTDB lineage: Bacteria > Pseudomonadota > Gammaproteobacteria > Burkholderiales > SG8-41 > PALSA-1004. The sequence goes on along the minus strand of JACPTJ010000271.1, from coordinate 6,199 downwards.
CGATGCGCGCGAGAATGTCGTTGATGCCGCCCGGCGCGAAGCCGACGATGTAGCGCAGCGGCCGCGCCGGGTAATCCGCCGCATCCGCAACCGCGGCCAGGGCTGCGGCGAGGCCGGCGAATCCCATCGCTAAAGCACGCCGCATGATGATTTTTGTCATGATCCCTCCTCCTGTTATCAAGCACCAAATCAAGCGCGGGGCGCGTCGAGCGCCGCACCGCGCGCAATCACTCCGACGTTGCCCAATCTCTCGGCATCCCACGAAAGTCCGATCAGCTCACCGATCCGGTTGTCCGGCAAAACGGGCGCCACCAGCGCACGAAACTTCGCTTCGAGATCGTTATCGCTCATCGGACGCGCCAGCGTGCCGAGGGCGTGGGGCACGTGGTGCTCCAACACGCGTCCGTCGCACAGCTTGATGCTTACATAAGCCTCGATGTAGCTCTTCACAGCCGGGTCGGCCGTCGCATAGACGCGATCGCGAATGGCGATGACATCGGGATTGCGAACCACGGCGTCGGCGTACTCGGACTCATGGGCACGGCCATAGAGAAGTCCGATCGCAGCAGCGTGGTAGACGCTGAATTTTCCTTCGAGACCGGTGTTGGGAGTTTTCTTGCCCGTCAGCTCGATCACGATAGGATTGACTCTGAGTTCGACGCGCTCGATTTCTGCAGGGTTGAGGTCGTGCCTGCGCCTGAGCTCGATGCAGCCATCGATCACCGCGTGCACGACGAGTCCGCACGGGTAGGGTTTGTACATGTTGCGGGAGAGCTCGAAGTGCTCGCCCAGACCTGCCGTGATGATGGCCGGATCAAATCGGGTCGAGAGCACGTGAGCCCAGCCGCGAGGCGCTTCGACACCGCGCTCGGAGCTGTCGAAGTTCCGGGCCGCCAGCAGCGCTGCGCAAAGCCCGTTGCGCGCAGCCGCGCCCGGATGAAAACTCTTGCACATCGAGCCGAACATCTCGCGCAGACCCGCGGATTGCGTGGCTGCAATGCCGAGCGCCCAAGTCATCTGTTGCACGCTCAATCCCAGCAGCTTTCCGGCCGCGGCAGCCGCGCCAAACACCCCAGCCGTGCCGGTGACATGCCAGCCGACGTCGTAGTGCTCAGGGAAAACCGCCAGCGCCAGGCGGCACTCGACCTCGACGCCCAGAATGAAAGCGTGAAGAAAGTCTGCGCCGGACGCATTGCGCCACTCGCCGAGCGCGAGCAGTGCGGGGTAGACCGGCGCGCTGGGATGGATCGCTTTCTCGTGGGTGTCGTCGAAATCCAGGACGTGGGAGCTGACGCCGTTCAGGAATGCGGTGTTGAGGATGTCGAGGCGCTCGCTGCGGCCGAGGAGCGTGGCTTGGGGTGCGCCGGCGAAGGGAGCGAGGGCAGCGAGCGCGCGATCGACGGTTTCGTGATGCGCGGCGCCGATCGCGCAGCCCAGCCAGTTGAGGAGCGCGCGCCTGGCTTCGTGTCGGACGTCTCCGGGAATGTCGTCGTACCGGGCATTGACGACGTAGCGGGCGAGCGTCCTGGTTACTGCGATAGCGTCGGTCATGTTCTTTTTCGTCTACACAGGCGGTATGCCGGCGGTCTTGATGGCTTTGCCCCATCTCGCGAGCTCGGCCTTGATGTATGCGCTGAATTCCTCGGGCGTGCTGGAGACCGCTTCCGCGCCTGCGTTCGCAATCTGCTGAATGACTTTCGGATCGGCGATCGCCTTCACGGTCTCGGCGTTTAGCTTCGAGATGATCTCATTCGGAGTGCCGGCGGGGGCGAGCACGCCGTACCACGCACTCACTTCGACACCGGGGAGCGTTTCCGTGACAGTGGGCAACTCGGGCAGACTCTTCGAGCGTTTGCCGCCGGCGGTGGCGATCAATCGCAGCCTGCCGGCTTTGGCATGCGGGACGACCGTCGGTCCGGTGCCGAACATCAGCGACACCTCGCCGCCAAGAATCGCCAATGCAGCCGGTCCGCCGCCTTTGTACGGCACGTGCAGCATCTGAATCCTGCCCTGTTGCTGGAGGAGCTCGCCCGCGAGATGCGGGAGGCTGAAGTTGCCCGTGGACGCGAAGACGATTTGGGCAGGGCGCGCCCGAGCGAGCGCGACGAGGTCTTTGACCGTCTTCACCGGCAACGATGGATGGACGGCGAGGATGTATTCGGAAGAGGCGACGAGGCTGATCGGCGCGAAGTCCCGTACCGGATCGTAAGGCAGCTTCGAAAACGTGTGCGGGAAAACCACCAGCGCCGCGGCCGCCGTGAGCATCAGCGTGTATCCGTCAGGCGGCGCCTTTGCCGCGAGCTCGGTGCCGATGATGCCACCCGCGCCCGGCCGATTCTCCAGCACGACCTGTTGTCCCAGACTTTGCGTGAGCGCCGCCGCAAGTATGCGGCCGGTCGCATCGATGCCACCGCCCGGCGACGAGGGCCCGATGATGCGTATCGATCGGGTGGGATATGTCTGAGCCGATGCCGCGCCCAGGATAAGCATTCCGACTGTTGCCGGCAGCCAGGCCGCTGCGGTTGCTCGCTTCATGCATTCCTCCGGACGAATAGAAATTGGATTTTCAATCGGTGCGGATCCCAGCCTTCTGCACGACGCGGGTCCACTTGGCAATCTCGGCCTTGAAGAACGCGCCGAACGCATTCGCCATGTCGAACGGCAGTTTCGCGCTCATCGCAGGCGCGAAAGCATAATTGCCCGGCGCCACGAGCAGCGTGTAGCCGTCAGGCGCCGCCTTGGCGGCAAGCTCGGCGGCGATGAGGCCGTTCGCGCCCGCACGATTCTCGACCACGATCTGCTGCCCGAGTGTTTCGACGAGCCGGGGGGTGAGCGAACGCGCGACCACATCGGCGCCGCCGCCCGGAGAAAAGCCGATCAGCATTCTGATGGGCTTTACCGGATAGTTCTGTAACCATGCGATCCCACTCGTGAGCAGCAGGGAAACACATCCCGCTGTAACGGCAAACGCAGTTTTTGCGTAATCACGACGTGGCATTTTTATTTTGTATAGCGTTGTTCGTATCTGACACGACACCTGATAGAAACAGGAAAACCCATGCGCCCGTCGCCGGCATCCTGTGACTATGCAACGCCGCAGCGATGCCGGATCAGTGCTCGGTGCGCTCGATCGGGGCTGCCCGGGCGTTTCGCAACGGACGTTGTGGCGAATCATGCAGTCCCCGGGCGCGCCAAGTCAAGCGCGAGGCTTGCCACCCTGCGCCCAAAAGGAAAGAACTGACTCTACGGTATCCCGGCCCAAGACCGGGCGGTCAAACAGGGACAAATACAGCGCGACGCCTGAACGCACCAGCGGTAAGGTGGTCTTATCGCGTACGTTGTTCTGGCTTGAGGAACCCTTATGCGCCTTCTGAGACTGGTGCTCACGTTGTTTCCGCTGTTTGCAGTCGCTCAAGGTACAGAGCCAACCGGGCCAGGGATACTTGAGGAAAGCGTGTGCGGCTCATTCAGAGAACCGCTCGCTTTCTTGCTTTGGAGTAGCGCCGCCGGGAAGCCAAATCCGGGAGCCGCTCGACGCGTGCCGAACGCCGAGCCGATTACTCACAAGACGAAGGACGGCCGTCTCTTGAGAGGATACAAGCTCAAGAGCACCGCGGCCGACGGAATCGTCAGGGGATCGGTATTGGTGGCCCAAGGCAATGCCATGCTGGCCGATCAGCTGCTTTCAAGTCTGAACGGCCTTTCGACGGCAGGCATTGAGACCCTCGTTTTTGATTACCGAGGTTACGGTAACTCAGAGGGAAAGCGCCGCCTCAAGGCGATGGTGAGCGACTACACCGAGCTTTACGAAAGCATGAGCGCTGCAACGAAAGGCAGCCGCCTTTTGTACGGGATTTCCTTTGGTGGAGTCGTATTGCTTAACGTAGTCGGATCCGGTGTATCTTTCGAACGCGCTGTCATCGATTCGACTCCAAGTCGCGTGTCTCATTTGGGCTGCCCCGAGAAGTACGATCCGGTGGCCAATTTTCCCCAGGACGGTTCGCGGTTTCTGCTGGTTGCCGGGGGGCGAGACAAGGTCGTCTCTCCGAAGGATACCCAGGAACTCATCGATCTTGCCAAGGCGAGAGGCGGTCGTACCGAAGTGCAACCCGACTATGCACATCCGTTTATGGATTCCGATATCGCGGTGCATCAAAGACGTCTTGAACTCATCAAGTCTTTCCTGGTGGGAACTGCGAGTCAGGGCGCGAGATGAACCTGAGCCAGCTCGCGCAGCATCCGGTGGAGGCCCGTCACCACGCGCGTAAGCCGTTCGTAATCCACCTTGTCAGGTGTGTCCTGCGCCGAGTGGTAGTGGGGATAGCGGTACGGTGCGGTATCCGTCACCATCAGTGCCGGGTAGTCCTCCTTCCAGAACGACCAGTGGTCCGACCAGTCCACGCCGGGAATGAAGGCAGGAGCAGCCACGCCTTCGGACGGAAACTCGGCGTGGCGCCGGAACGAGGCGAGCGCCTGGTGCAGCAGCGGCCGCGAACCGAGGCTCGAGACGAAGGCGAGGAAGTTGCCAGTCGACGGATAGAAGAACCCGAGCGGGAAAGGATAGCGCTGGCTGCCCGGCCGGTCGGAAAAATAGCCGATCGTCTCCAGGGAAAACATCGCGACGATGTTCTCGCCGCGCGCCTTCAATCGCCGCGCGTAGACGCGGCTTCCCATCTGCCCGCTCTTGAAAAACGGTGGCTCCTCGTTCGCGAAGGCCACGAAACGCAGCGTGCGCTCAACCTTTTCCTCGCGCATGAGGCGCGCAAGTTCGAGCACGGCGGCGACTCCGGATCCGTTGTCGTTCGCGCCGGTGGCGCCGATCACTGAGTCGTAATGCGCGCCAACTACAATGATCTCGGATGGGCGCCCCGAGCCCTTGGCCTCCACCTCGATGTTGCGAACTTCGACCCCGCCCGACTCGAAGCGCTGTGTCGAGACCGCGTAGCCCAGACCGGCCAGCGTGCGCTCGATGTATTGCGCCAATGCTTCGAGCGCCGGCAGGTTCCACACGTTGTGCTCGCGGCTCGCGACCGCGGTGACGTGACCGCGCAGGTTATCGGCGAGCGGCCTTTGCTCCGCGGCAAGCGGCTTGAGCGCGCCGGAATAAGAGGTGCCGGGAACGGTCACCATGTACCACAGCAGCCAGGCGGTCGCAGCGGCGAGCGTGAGCCAGAACAGCATGCGCGGGATCCAAATAAGTTTGCCGGCCATCGTATAGCGTACACTGCGCGCTGTCGGGCCGCAAAAATGCTGCAGTCTACGGGAAGGAGGGACGTCATGAACATCTTGATCGTGGGCGCCACTCGCGGAATCGGGCGGCAAGTGCTGGAACAGGCGCTCGCATCCGGACATAGCGTGACTGCGTTGGTTCGCGATCCGCAAAGGCTGGCGACACGGCATGAGCGGCTGCGGGCCGTCAAGGGCGACATCCTTGACGCGAACTCGGTCGCGATGGCGATGGACGGTCAGAATGCCGTGTGCTGCTCGATCGGCGTCAAGGTGCCGTGGCCAACAATCACGGTTTTTTCGCAGGGAACAGCGAATCTGCTGCAAGCGATGTTGACTGGACCATCGTGAGGCCCGGATTCCTCACCAACGGCCCGATGACCAAGAGCTATCGCGCGTTTACCAACTTGACGGGGGTGACAGCCGGCTGGATTTCCCGCGCGGACGTCGCCCACTTCATACTGACGGAGCTTCAGTCGAATCAGTATCTAAGCCCACTTCATACTGACGGAGCTTCAGTCGAATCAGTATCTAAGGCAAGCGCCGTTATTGACTTCCTGAACGAGCAAAAGAAAGGGGCTCGAATTACGAAAAATCGGCGCGCCGTTTCCTGGCTTGACCAACCGCCGCGTTTTCCAGTCACCGCACGCCAGCAGCCAGGCGGCGCTCGAAGTTCGGCTGCCAGCCACCGATGGCAATGATCTCAAGCAATTGGCGGTTTAGCGGCTGCAGGCTGAGGCGCGTTCCCCGTGTGTGGTTAATGAACGAGCCGGTCGAGAAATCAACTTCAAGTTCGTCGCCGGTGTCGGCTTGCGCGGTGATTCCAACGCAATTAGTCAGGAACGGTACCCCCGCGTTAACCGCGTTACGGAAGCTGCCTCGCGGGATGGATTCTGCGACGAGTCCCAATTGGTGCGCGCGAATGCCGATCAGACCCTGAATATGCGGATTACCCTGCGCGAAGCGCCGTCCG
>JACPTJ010000270.1 GCA_016192835.1 Betaproteobacteria bacterium | reverse complement strand
GGCGCGCTGCGGGATCAACCTCGTGGTGGTGGTCAACAACAACAGTTCGCTCAATCAGGAGATCACCCTCAACAAAGTGGCCTACAACAACAATCCACGCGGCAAGTGGACCGAAATGTGGACCTTCAACGAGGTGAATTTCGCGAAGATCGCGGAAGCGTACGGCTGCGTCGGCATGCGGGTCGAGACACCCGGCGAATTGAGGAACGCGCTGAAAAAAGCGTTAGGCCTGAACCGGCCGGTGGTGATAGACGCGGTAAGCGACCGCAACGTACTTGCCAAGCGGGTTGCGCACTAGCCCCGGGAAATTGCGGCAGCAGTCGCGGATTTCCGGTTCCGGCTACGCTCCGTCGTGAGATGCAATCGCCACGACGGCGGGGGTGTTGCAGCGGTTGCTCCACGCGTGATTGGCGCCGCGAAGTATCGCAATCTCGCCGGCCTTCATGCGCACTTCCTGGGTATCGAGAACGAGTATGATCTCGCCTTCGAGAATGACACAAAAGTCGAGCGACCGCGTTTTCTGCATGTACGGATGAGGCGCTTGCGGCGAGAAGGTGGACGCGCCCGGCGATCCCATGGCGCGGAAATAAGCCTGGACCTCGGCGCTTCCCACTTTGCCTTTCCAGCGCTCGTCCGGCGGATAGGTAACCACTCTCAAGACCGACCCGTTGGCCGGAGGCTCGATGGTATGCGGCAGATGCAGCGTCTCGATCACGATCCTGGCCGGCAGGCTGTCGATGACCCATATGCGCTGCGCGGCAAACCCGGGCCGCGCCGGATCCGTGCGCAAATCCGGCGACGGCCCGTCGCTCACCAGACATGATTTGCCGGGCTCGCGGTCGAGGCACACGATTCTGCGCGCCGCCCTCACTCCGTCCGGCAACTTCCGATCCGGGTCAGCGCGCATGACGGGATCATGACCCTGCGCCAATCCGGCGGGTCCATCCACGAAGCGCGCCGCGATCATGTCGTAGAGCACGATGCCGTCCTGTCCGGGACTCGTCCACTGGTGATAGGCGGCGACGTCGATGACGATATCGCCGGGCCGCCAGCTGACCTCGCCGTCATCCAGGACGAGGTTGCGCTCGCCTTCGAGCAGAATAGCGTAATCGACCGTCTCGGTCTTGTGCATATCGGAGCTGTAGGCATTCCTGCCGCCGCGATCCCACGTTTTCCCCGCGGGCCGCTCTACGGGCGCATGGAACGGTTTGAGCTTCAGGTCCTTCGCCGCGTCGTAATCGGCCGGCCGGCCCGGGCCCTCGACCGCGCGCAGATGTCCGCCGTTGCGCGGGCCCGGAAAATCGTACGGCAAGTTGCCGTCGTCGCCCCCGAAAAGCGGCGCGGGCGTTTCGTGCCAGACCCAGAAGTCGGTCCACGCATTGGTGAACTCGGTGCTCGCGTGCACGTTCGGCGCCGGGCCATCCCATACTACTTTGGATCTGCCGCGTTCGTCATTGCCGGTAACCACGCGGCGAATCGGCTTCGGTCCTGTCGTCATGACATCTCCTTCTTTTCATAGGTCAGGGCGAACCGCACGCGCCGGATTACCCGCACGGTGCCAACGCGCTTTGCTGCCGCCGCGTGCGAATCCGTCACCGCGGCTCGATTCCCGCGGCTTTCGCCACTTTCGCCCATTTCACGGTCTCCGCCTTGATGAAAGCGAAAAACTCCTCGGGCGAGGCGCTCGTAACCACTTCATTGCCAAGCTTGGCAAGCAGCTCCCTCGCCTCCGGCGCGTGCAGGATGGAGACCACTTCCTTGTGCAGCTTTTCGACGATCGCGCGAGGGGTTCCGGCCGGGGCCAGCAGGCCCGCCCACTGAATCGACTCGTAGCCCGGCAGGCCCGCCTCGGCAATCGTCGGAACATCGGGCAACGCCGGGTTGCGGGTTGCGCTGGTGATGCCGAGCGCGTGCAATCTGCCAGTACGCAAGTGGGGGATGAGCAAAGACATGCTGCTCGAGGCCGTGATCGCGACCTCACCCACCATGAGGGCGATGATGCTCGGGGCGCCGCCCTGATAGGAAACGTGGGTCATGCGGATTCGCGCCATGCTCATCATCAACTCCATTGTCAGATGAGGATTGGTGGCGTATCCCGCCGACGCATACAGGATCTCGCCGGGGCGCGCTTTCGCCAGCGCGATGAATGCCTTCAGTGATTTCGCCGGCAAGGAGGGGTGCACGACGATCAGATTGGGCACCGACAGAATCAGCGTAATGGGCGCGAAGTCGCGCAATCCGTCATAAGGCATATTTTTAAAGCCCGTCGGATTGGTTGCGAGCGTGCTTGGAGTCATCAGCAGTGTGTAGCCGTCAGGGGGCGCCTTGGCGACGAGCTCGCTGCCGATTCTCGTCCCCGCGCCGGGCCGATTCTCCACCACGGCCACTTGCCGGCCCGCGCGCTTGGCCATTTCTTCCGCGATCAGGCGGGCACTGATCGAGCTGCCGCCGCCGGGCGCGGTGGGCGCGATGATGCGTATCACCCGATTCGGATAGTCATCCGCCGCCGATGCTGCCAGTGGCGCCAATGCCAGTACCAGCAGCATGACGAAAAGCAGCCGCGCAAAACTTCTTGAGCAAGTTGTCATGTTGCGCCTCCCATCGCTGCTTAACGGGGTTTGGCCGGCGCATCTCCCGTGCGCTTATCCCGAAACTGATACTACGCAACGCACAGGAGCATTGCAACCCTGGCAAGTGGTTCAGCAACGCCTGGCCCCGAAGATTGAGCGTGGTCCGCTAATTCACCTGCATCCCGGTTTCCTTGACCACCCTCGCCCACTTGCCGAGTTCGGACTTCACGAACTTGCCGAAATCCTCCGGGGCGCGGTAAACAATCTCGGTGCCGATGGTGCGGAAGGAAGCCTGCAGTTCCGGTTGCTTCAGGATTTTGCCGACCTCGGCATTGAGCCTGGCATTGATGTCCTTCGGCAACGCCGCCGGCGCCAGAATGCCGAGCCACAAGCTCGCTTCGTAGCCTTTGACGCCGGCCTCGGCAATGGACGGCACGTCGGGCATCTGGGGCGAGCGCTTGACGCTGGTGACAGCGAGTGCGCGCAGCCTGCCGTTCCTGATGTGCTGGATCATGCCGGCAATGCCCGGGAAGCTGACCGTCACCTGTCCGGCCAGCAGATCGGTGGTCGCCTGTGCGCTGCCTTTATAGGGAATATGCGTCATCTTGACACCCGCCAGCGAAGTAAACAGCGCGGCGAACAGATGCTGCGAACTGCCGTTGCCGGACGACGCGAAATCGATGCTGCCTGGCTTGGCTTTGGCTAATGCCACCAGTTCCCTGACCGATTTCACGGGTAATGCCGGATGCACCACCAGCACGTTCGGCGCGTCGCCGAACTGCAGCACCGGCGCG
>JACPTJ010000329.1 GCA_016192835.1 Betaproteobacteria bacterium | reverse complement strand
GCTCGTCGACCTGCAGCAGCGGCAGCGCCTCGGGATGCTCGGGATCGGTGATGGTGACGTCGATGCCGACTTGCTCGATGCCGTTGACGAGCACGATGTCGCCGGCCTGCGCTTCGTCGGTGACGACGCGCGCGAGGCCCTCGAACGTCAGTACCTGATTGACTTTGGCGTTGACCGGCGGTTTGTCGCCGTTGAGCACTGTCACGAGCTGGCCGGTGCGAATGCGGCCGCGGTTGACACGGCCGATGCCGATGCGGCCGACGTAGCTCGAATAATCGAGCGAGCAGATCTGCAGTTGCAGCGGCCCGTTGGGATCGTCGGCGCGCGCCGGAACATACTTGAGGATAGCCTCAAACAGCGGCTTCATGTCGCCATTTTTTCCCTCTCCCCTTGTGGGAGAGGGCAGGGTGAGGGGTGCTATGTCAGCGGGGTCACTGGTAGCCCAGCCCTCGAGCGCGGAAGCGTAAATGACCGGAAAGTCGAGCTGCGCTTCGGTCGCGCCAAGCTTGTCGAAGAGGTCGAACGTGTGATTCACCACCCAGTCCGGCCGCGCACCGGGGCGGTCGACCTTGTTGACGACGACGATCGGCTTCAGGCCCAGCGCGAGCGCCTTGCGCGTGACGAAGCGAGTCTGCGGCATCGGGCCATCGACCGCGTCGATCAGCAACAGCACGCCATCCACCATCGACAGCACGCGCTCGACTTCGCCGCCGAAATCGGCGTGGCCGGGGGTGTCGACAATGTTGATGTGCGTGCCTTGGTAAGTAACCGCGCAATTCTTGGCGAGGATGGTGATGCCGCGCTCGCGCTCTAGGTCGTTCGAGTCCATTACGCGCTCGACCAGGTGCTGGTGCGCCGCGAACGTGCCGGACTGGCGCAGCAGTTTGTCGACCAGCGTGGTCTTGCCGTGGTCGACGTGGGCGATGATGGCGATGTTGCGAATGGCGCGCATTGAGTGGTTCTTGGGTAATTTGAAAAGCGCGCGAGTATAACACAAGCAAGCGCTAATTCATTGATTTTATGACATCCACGAGCTAAAGTGGTTCCCGATTGTGATGGACGCGCGTTTACAGCGCAGGCGCTAAGAGGACCGAGATGAAACCAGGACGCAACGACCCCTGTCCCTGCGGCAGCGGCAAGAAGTACAAGCACTGCTGCCTGCGCGCGGAAAGCGCTGCCGCCGAAACGCCGGAAGATTTTCTGCGCCGCCGCGTCCGGGCGGTCATAGGCGACCTCGCTCAACGGTTGCTGCGCTTCATTCAAGGCCAATTCGAGCCGGGGCTCATTCAAGAGGCATGGGAGGATTTCACGGGCGAAACGGAGCCGTTCGATCCCAAGACGCCTCACATAGTGGTATTCATGCCGTGGTTTTTTCACCATTGGTATCCGAGCCAGGCCAACACGCGGTTTCCCGATCTCGCCGCGCGCAAGGCGGCCGTCGCAAGCGAATTAATCCTCCATCAACGCCGGCGTCTCGACCCGCTGCTAGTGCGCTACCTTGAAGCCTGCGCCGCCGCTGCGTTCAGCTTTCACGAGGCGGTGCGCGTTGAGCCCGGCCGCGGATTCCTCCTGCGCGATCTGATGCTCGAAAGCGAGACGTTCGTGGTCGAGCATAGCGCATCGCGCAGCATCCATCCGGGGGACATGGTGTTCGCGCAGATCGTCAGGATCGATGGGCTGGCGATGCTCGAAGGCTGCGGGCCTGTGGTTTTCCAGCCGCTTGAGAAACCCGCGATCATCAATCTGCGCAAGACCATTCGCGGCCGCGGTGACGTTGTGGGCGAAGCTCGGCTCAAGGAACGCAGCCTCGAACTGATCGATCTCTATCTCGAACTCGCCGAACGCATGCTGCATCCGGCGATGCCCGAGTTGCAGAACACCGACGGCGAGCCGGTCGAGCCTCGCACGCTGGTGTTCCGGGTCGATAACTCCGAGGCGGCCGCCGCGTCACTCGACGCAGCGCAGCTCGCCGGCGGTGAGGATCTCGTGCAGGATGAAGCGCGCCGGGGCCCGGACGGCAAACTGATCGAAGCCGGCTGGACGTGGAGGCGCGCCGGCAACGCGATACACAAGAGCTGGAACAACACCACCCTCGGGCAAATCGCGCTGACGGGCCGGCAGTTGAAGGTCGATGTGAATTCGGCGGCGCGGGCGGCGCGAGCCAAGGCTTTGGTCGAGCGCCTGCTCGCAGGTAATGCGAGTTACCGCGCGACCAAGATCGCGTCCACCGAGGCGATGTTGGCCGAGGCCAGAAGCCGCCCGGCGCAAAAGGACGACAGCGAGCACGAGCGGCTGATGCAAATGCCGGAGGTCCGCCAACAGCTCGCCGAGATGCTTATGCGCCACTACACCGATTGGCTCGATACCAAGGTGCCGATGCTGGGCGAGCGCACGCCGCGAGAGGCGGTCCGGGACCGCGACGGGCGCGAGGCGGTCGAAGCGCTGATCGCGCAAATGGAGCGCGACGGGGCGAGACAATCGCCGCCGCTCGATCCCGGGATTCCGGCCATGCTGCGCCGGGAGCTCGGGCTGGGCTGACGACCCCGGACAACAACTTGCGGCGCCGGCTGAGCGAGAGTAATCTCATGACTATTACATATGGTCATGAAAGGATCGACGATGGAAATTTCCGCCGCGGAATTCAAGGCCAAATGCCTCAAACTCATGGACGAGATCGCCAGGACCGGCAAACCGATTGTCATCACCAAGCGCGGCAAACCGGTCGCGAAGCTCGTGCCTGCGGAGCCCGAGCCGCGCAAGCCGTTGTTCGGCTGCATGGCGGGCACCGTGACCTACGAGGGCGATCTTCTGGCGCCGCTTGACGTCGAATGGGAGGCGGAAGCGGAAACCGAGCCGAATCTGTATCCGCGCAAGTATTCGGGCAAGGGCCGGGGCCGCCGCCGTGGCTGAGATGTCGGGCTACCTGCTCGACACCCATATATGGTTCTGGCTGGTCCGCGGCCAAGAAGGCCGGCTGGCGGCAAGAACTGCTGACAAGCTCGAGAAAGCCGCACTCGCTGCGCCGCTCGGCGTGTCGGTGATTTCAGTCTGGGAGATCGCGTTGCTGGCAAGCAAAGGCCGCATCGGCCTGGGGATGCCGGTGCACGAGTGGGTCGAATCGGCGCTCAACCGCCCGGGATTCGTGCCGATCGGGCTGGAGTCGGCAATCGCCATCGAAAGCTGCAATTTACCCGCTGGATTTCACGCCGATCCGGCTGACCGCTTTCTCGTGGCGACCGCGCGCCTGAAGAACGCGGTCATCGTGACGCGCGACAAACGGATTCTCAAATACGGCAAACAAGGGCACGTCAAGGTCATGGCCGCCTGATTTCCGCGGCGGGTCTATAGCTCGAGGAGGAGCCTTGGACAAATTCGACCGCATCTACCAACTCCACAATCTCTTGCGCGACCGGCGCACGCCGATCGCACGCGACGATCTGACGCGGCGGCTCGAATGCTCCGAGCAGACCGTCTACCGGCTGATCCGCATCATGCGCGAGTATCTCGGCGCACCGCTTGAATTCGACGAGCAGCGCGGCGGGTACTACTATGAACGCAATGCTGAGGGCGGAACTTACGAACTACCCGGCCTGTGGTTCAATGCGGCTGAGCTTCAGGCGTTGCTCGTCTTTGACCGCCTGCTCGAAAACCTCGATTCCGGTCTGCTCGGCGAGCATCTCGCGCCGCTCGCGCGACGCATCGGCGAGCTGCTCGAACACAAGCGTCTGGGTCTCTCCGAAGCTGCCCACCGCGTCCGCGTGCTCGGCATGGCGGCACGTCCGGCCGGAGAGTGGTTCCAGGCGCTCGCGGGAGCGACATTGCAGCGCCGCAAACTGGTGTTGCGCTATCACGCGCGCAGCAAGGACAAAATCTCCGAACGCACGGTCTCACCGCAACGCCTCGTCCATTATCGCGACAACTGGTATCTCGACGCCTGGTGCCAGATGCGTAATGCATTGCGCACGTTCGCCGTGGATCGCGTCCGGCACGCCGCGCAGATTGATGAACCGGCACGCGAGATCGCGGACGCCGAACTCAATGCGTACTTGACTAGCGCCTACGGGATTTTTTCAGGGAAGGCCAACAAAACGGCGGTGCTGCGCTTTTCCGCCGAACGCGCGCGCTGGGTCGCTGACGAACGCTGGCATCCAGAGCAAGTCGGTCAGTTCCTGACCGACGGGAAATACGAGCTGCGCATTCCTTATCGCGACGAACGCGAACTCGTCATGGACATCCTGAAGTATGGGCCGGATATCGAAGTGGTGGGTCCGGAAAGCCTCCGCAAGCAGGTCGCGGAAAAGCTCAGGAAAGCATTGGAACTGTACTCGAAGTAATGCTTTGCCGATTTTCGGTCACTATCGTGAATTGAGAGTGCCCGGGAGTAATCTCGGCGGCGGAAGGCAGCGATCGCTGCATCAAGCAGTCTGCCGGATTTGGCCGCAGCAGACTGCAAATAGCAAAACGGCCTGGGAATGTGGAATGAAGTCGAACCGGATACCTCGTCGTGCCCTGCACTTCGAATGGGAAGTGGGGCCGAAGTTACGATTACCATACTTCTTCTTGCCATTCAGGAATTGCCGAACGCAGTCCGGCAAATTCCTCGGGAAGCGCATAATATCCACGACGACAATGCCCAAGCGTTCTGCGTGCATCGTGGAGTTGCTACCCGGCGGTGAAGGAACGACGGCGTGAGACCGTCTGAATCAGCGCGCTCGCGCGGAAAGCCGGGGCGCCGGGCGCCGCTTCGCGCCGTACTTCTTCCGGGGCTCGTGCGCCTCACCGCGCGGCGCAATGCGCAGCCGCTCGCGCAGCCACGCGGCGAAGCCGCGTTCCGCGAGCTTGCTTTCGGCGAGGGCGAGATACCGAGGGTACAGATCGAGGTCGTCGGCTTCGAGCTTCGCGCCGTTCAATTCAACGAACGTCTCACAGCACACCGCGGCAGTACGCTTGTTGCCGTCCACGAACGGATGATTGCGCGCGAGCCCGGACGCGAGCGCTGCCGCGAGATCGGCAAGATCCGGCGCGGGATCGCCGTAGGCGTGCAACTGCTGCGGTCGCGCGAGCGCCGATTCAAGCAACCCCTCATCGCGCACCCCGGCGCTTCCGCCGTGCTCGGCGAGCTGCCGGTCGTGAATCGCGAGAACGAGCGCCTTCGTAAGCCACGAAATCATCGCGCGGCCTCAACTTCCGGCGAGCTTGCGCAATAGCGTTCGCCGTTTGCGCATCACCTTCTCCGCGACCTCCATCTGCTTCGCAAGCTTAGGATCGAACGGACTCAGCTTCACACCGTCGGGAAGCTCCGTCGCATAGAGCGTGTCGCCCTTTGCGAGCCGCAGCCGCGCGAGCAGCTCCTTCGGCAGGATGACGCCGGCGGAATTGCCGACGGTCGTGATCTTGATCTTCATCGCAACACCTCCGCCGGCGATTATAACATTCGTTATAGTCCGGCGATGCCCGCCTGGCATTGCGGCATCGGCAGCCGGCTCGACAAGGCGGTCGAGATTTATAACTTGATTCCAAGGGCATCGAAGCCGACAATCATGGTACCCAGTCGCGCCCCCGCCGCCAATGCACATCCCGAGGGAGTAATGTCATGGACCCGCTGCTTCAACGTATCCGTATTGATCCGAACATCTGTTTCGGCAAACCGTGCATTCGCGGCACCCGCATCTGGGTATCTCTGATCCTCGACCAGCTCGCCGCAGGCGCAACGCCCGAGGACGTGTTGTCAAACTACCCGCACCTCACGCGTGAAGATATTCTTGCCGCCATTGCGTACGGCGCCGAGGCGGCCCGCGAGCGGGTGATACCGGTACCCATCGAAACCACCGCATGAAGCTCAAGCTGGATGAGCACATCGGCGATCGCGGCGCGGAGTTGCTTCGTGCGGCCGGGCATGACGTCGCAACAGTCAGAGCGCAGGGGTTGGGCGGAACTACCGATGAGAACCTGTTTGCAGTCTGCGCGCGGGAGAGACGCGTGCTGATAACGCTGGATCATGACTTCGGGCAGGTACTGCGCTTCCCGCCCGAACAATCAGCGGGGATCGTCATACTTGAAACGGCGCCGCGCGCGCAAGCCGACACGATCCTTGCACGCGTTCGCGATTTCATCGGCGCGGTGCGCGAACGGACGCTCGGTAGCGAATTGTGGATTGTCGAAGCCGGGCGCGTGCGCGTACATCAGACCGACGACTGACCGCCGAACACCCGCGCTGGGTGGCTGACGAATGGTGGCAGCCACGGCAAGTCGGTCAGTTCCTGACCGACGGGAGTTACGAGTTGAGAATTCCATACCGCGACGAACGGGAACTTGTGATGGACATCCTGAAGTACGGCCCGGATGTCGAAGTGGTGGGTCCGGAGAGCCTCCGCAAGCAGGTCGCAGAAAAACTCAGGAAGGCATTGGAACTGTACTCAAAGTAATGCTTTGCCGATTTCCGGGCACTATCGTGAATTGAGAGTGCCCGAGAGTAATCTCGGCGGCGGAAGGCAGCGATCGCTGCCTTGGGTTAGGAGATTGCCATGCTGCGCCGCCGGTTTCTTCATTCGCTTCTCACTCTCGCGAGCTCCTTGCCCGGCGCGCCAACCGCTCGCGCGGCGGGCACCCGGCGATTGATATTGTTGCAAACCTCGCCGGTGGCGGGATTCCAATATCATGACGGCGAAGCGATATGGGGCGAACTTTCCTCAAGTCAGTCCCTCGACCTGATCCGGGAAGCGCATAATATCCATGACGACGAGGCCGTGCGGGTCGAATGGCGCGGGCATAAGATCGGCTACGTTCCGCGTATCGAGAACCATGCGGTTGCCCAGCTTCTCGATCGAGGGGAGAAACTTTCCGCGCGCATCGCGGAGTTGAAGGAAAGCCGCAATCCATGGGAGCGGGTGCGGTTCGAGGTTCTGCTGGAGGCATAAGAAGAATGGCCGAAATCCTCATGTCTATTCTCGCCGGTCACTGGACGGACGTAGGCAGCAGGCTCGGTAAAGCGATCGAAGCCTGCAACAAATCCGTCGCAAACGTGGAATCGCGCGTGCCCGTTTCCGTGCGGCGGCTGAGCGATCTCAAGGCGGCGCCGGAGGCTGTCGAGATCGAGGCGATCGAACCGGTGGAGCGCGCGGCGCGGGCGCTGCAGGCGGCGGAGCTTGCCTTTGCCAGTCCGCAAGTGGAAGATTGAAATGATAACGTGTCGAAAGACGGATCATGAAACTGGCGAGCCTGGAAGCGATCGTCAAAGCGCTCAATGACGGAAGCGTTCGCTATCTTGTTGCGGGCGGTCTCGCAGTCAGCGCACATGGCTACGTTCGCGCGACCCAAGACGTGGATCTGGTAATTGCGCTCGACCCCAACAATATTCAGCGGGCATTCGAAATGCTCGCGAAGCTCGGATACAGACCCCTCGTTCCGATCACCGCCGAACAGTTCGCGGATGCCGAGCTGCGGCACCAATGGATCCGAGACAAGGGCATGAGGGTGCTCAGTTTCTTCAGCGATCGGCATCGTGAGACCAACGTCGACGTTTTTGTGGCCGAGCCGTTCGACTACGAGAGCGAATACGCCAACGCGATGCAGGGCGAGCTTGCGCCGGGAGTGAGCGTTCCGTTCGTTTCTCTGCCCACGCTGATTGCGATGAAAGAGGAGGCCAACCGGCCCCGCGATCGCGACGATATCCAGCACTTGCGTTGGATTCACGAGGACCGGAAATCCGATGAGCGAAGATAAGCGAGACATCGACTGGAGCTTGACCACCTGGGAAGGCAGCCGTCGCGCACAACTCCGGCACGCGCTCAAATTGACGCTGCGCGAGCGGTTGGAGGCGGTTGAGGGGTTGGCGGACGTGATGCGGCGGTTCGAGGAAATGCGCGCGAAGGGTGAGTTTACATCCGCCACCGGCGGGACCGCCCAGACCCAGGCAGCGCCGAGCGTCCACGAACCGCCGTCTTCTTATGAAGATAGGGATAAGTAGCTCCATGCCTGCCACCTTTGAATTGCGCGTGCTTGTTTCCGCGCGGCGGTTGCGAGAATTGGAAGCAGCACCCGGGGATATCGAGATCGAAGTCGCTTCCCCAATTGATCACACGGCGCGGCTGCTGCAAGCGCCGGAGCTTGCGTCGATGCCTTCGAGCGGGAATGCGCAATGAATATTGACTTTGAAAAATGCTTTCAAGGTCTAACCGGTTACGAGCCGTTTCGCTGGCAGATCCGGTTGTATAGGCGCTTGCTGAAACAAGATCTGCCACCGGCGGTCGAGCTCCCGACTGGCCTGGGAAAGACGTCCGTGATGGCAATTTGGTTGCTTGCTCGCGCATGCAACCCTACATTACCTCGTCGCCTGGTCTATGTCGTCGACCGGCGTGCCGTCGTCGATCAGGCGACGAGAGTGGCGGAACAGTTGCGGGACGCCATGAAGCAAGACGACCTTTTGGACATTCGACAGCGTCTCAGCCTTGGCAACAAGCCTACGCCGAGGCGCAGGCCCGCCACCTCTTCCGCGATCTCATCGACACCCCCGCCGATGTGGCCGTCTCAGCCAACGAGGTCCACGTGCACTTCCATCGCCGCGCCCACCTGCCCATCATCATCGCTTCGGGACTGCTGCACGCCCCCGTCAAAGTGCCTTGGTGACATAATCACACGCTACGCATGAGCGCGTAGCGCAAACCAACAACAACCGCTCCGATGTTAGCTCAATACCGCGGCGTGGAAATCCAGGCTAGATGACACATAGGCGGTTTTCTGCGCACACTATTTGTCGAGTAAGTTAAGGTGCACTCGCGCTTAGGTTCGCCTGATGCCCAAGCCTAAACCCAACCGCGCCCGCGAAAGGCGCATCATCGACGAAATCGTCGTAGATGCCTACAACGAGACAGAGCGTGCGATGAGCTGGTATTACTACCTTGAGGAAAAGCTCGAATTTCCCTTCAAGGCGCGCTGCACCGCCGAGCGTTCGGTTTCGCCGCTGAAGAAAGACGAGCAGGTGGAGGTGCTGACGATGGCGAAGGAGGACGACTGCATGCGCGAAATGTTCGTGCTGATTCGCTTCGCAGGACGCAAGCTCGGCGTGCCGCTGTCGCAACTCGAAGTACTGGCGGCGAAAGGCGAGACCCGCGAGGCGGTGGACGACTGGCGGTATTGGGTTGCCATGGGTTATGAGTTCTGACGATAAAACGATGCTCATCATGCTGCCGGATGCTGACCGGGCACATGTCGACCGTACCAAGATCACGGAGTATCTGCTTGCGGTATCTCATCCAGATGGATCCGAAGCTCATTACCGCGCATCCGTTGTAGGAGAACCGCATGAGCACGATCAAGGAACATGACCGCGTAGCGCAGGTCTGCCGATCTTGCTGACTGCTCTGCGCGGCGCTGGCAGGCGCGACGCTGACCCGGCACTTGAGTGCTGTCCGCTTGTGAGACGAAGTGAATGAGCATTTACGCATCGCTTTGGAATCTCAAGTTTCCAACGGATGTGGCCGAACCAGACATTGCGGCGCACTGGTGTTCGGAGTAGATTAGACCAAGTTTCGTTCAGGAGCAGTTAGCATATGGACACGCTGACGGTCGATGATGTTGCTGAGCAGCCGACGCGCATTATTCATGACGTCGAGAAAGGTGAGATCGCCCTTGTCACCAAGGAAGGGCGCCCGCTGTTTGTCGCCGTGCCGGTTGACGAGAAGTTGATCGAGCTTGGTCTCCCCTGGCGCTTGCGATCCGGCTCTACGAACAGGAGACGGTGAGCCTGGGCAAGGCGGCTGAGATCGCCGCAGTTTCCATCGGCGAGTTTATCGATCACCTGGGTGCGCGGCGAATTCCAGTTGTTCGCTACTCGCCCGAGGAACTGGAACAGGAGCTCGCGGCGTTTGGCTGAGATCGTCGTCGCCGATGCAGGTCCTATTATCGCGCTGGCCCGGATTGAACAGCTTGAATTGCTGTCGCGGGTTTTTTCGCGAGCTATCCTGCCGTTATCGGTTTATCGCGAAACCCAGCGTCGCCCGGAACTGTCCGACGCTCAATCTCATTGCGGCGTTTTCATGGACGAGAAGGCCGGGCGTGCGGCAGCCAGGGTTTTGGGTTTAAAGACGATAGGCACACTCGGCGTATTGAGCTTGGCCCGCAGCAAGGGGTTTGTAACGGAATTGAAGCCCCTGATCACGAATCGTGTCGCTGGGCTCGACCTGGATCCACGTTTCGGCAAGCCCGTCGAGACTCGCCCGCGCGCGCCTGGCTCCCACTTCGTCCAGCAACCCCATGCGCTTCAACCGGGCGATCGCTGAATCGCATTCCACAACCGT
Source organism: Betaproteobacteria bacterium (assembly GCA_016192835.1). GTDB lineage: Bacteria > Pseudomonadota > Gammaproteobacteria > Burkholderiales > SG8-41 > PALSA-1004. Next base: position 1,193 of record JACPTJ010000329.1, on the reverse strand, counting down.
ACCCCACCAGACCACGAACGCCGGATCGCCGGCGCGAATCGCTTGGACCGAATCCGTGGCGGATTGCTGGACAAGAAGCGGCACGAGCGCCGAAGCGTCCCAAAACCGCATCACCGGCCCTCGCGGTCCTCGGCGATAAGGCGCACGACATCGATCTCGCGCTTCAGCTTGACCGGCCGGGGGAGGCGCTTGGGCGGCGGCTTGAGCGGCAGCCGGACAATGCCGAGCCTGACGAGCTCGGCGAGACGCGCCTCCTCGTGCACCTTGCTGCCCGGCTCGAGCGGCGCAAGCCGCGCCACTGGCTTGCCGCGGTCCGTGATGACCACGGTCTCGCCCCGGCGCACGCGGTCGATGTAGGCCGAGAGTCGGTTCTTCGCTTCGGAAATCGAGGTGCTCTTCATCTGGCTATTATAGTCATTTTGGTCTGGATATGCACGTAGACCGCGGCGTCAGACCTGAATTTGACCCTGCTTGCATCATCCGCTACATGCACCAGTCTCTGAAACAACAACGTCGCTCCGGCACAAGACCCCATCGCGGTCGCCTTCGCCGATCCCTTCGGTCCCGGCCTATTTGCTCCTGCCCCTGATGCCTAAATCAAAATTGAACCACGCCCGCGAGCAGTGCATCATCGACGAGATCGTGGTCGACGCTTATGACGAAAAAAAGTGGACGACTGCATGCGCGAGATGTTCGTGCTGATCCGATTTGCCGGACGCAAGCTGGGCGTGCCGCTATCGCAACTCGAAGTATCCGAGGCGAAAAGCGAGACGCACGCGGCGTCCTACGCCTGCTCGATCATTACGGCCCTTTCCGTTTCACTTATCTGGAGGCGTTGTTGCACGCGGCCGACGCTCGGGCTTCAAAGGACGTAGCCCAATGAATTACCACGCCCTGATTGAATCCATCGTCGCCCTGCGAACGGCTCGCATTATCCCCTCACCCTGTCCCTCTCCCACAAGGGGCATAAGCGCTAACCTAATTGCCGTGCACGGGGTTATACTATCGGCTGGACATGCTGCGGAGTGTAACCGATGCCCGAAACCTGGAGCACGCAGAGTGAACAATGGGAAATCGTGTGCCAGACCCTTCCAGTGGGTTGGCGCGAGAAAGCCAGAGAGCTCAAGGCCATGCGTCGCCAGCGCGGTGAGATTCAGGAGCCGGAAACGTTGTTGCGCATCTTGATGATTCAT
>JACPTJ010000328.1 GCA_016192835.1 Betaproteobacteria bacterium | reverse complement strand
CCATCTAACCAGTATGCCACAATTAGTCTCATCTTGAAAGTACTGTGGAATAAGACGCTGCGTGTGCCGCAGTGGAAACCTATAGACCGAAATCGTATTTCTTATTACTTATACGATCCAAGACTATAACCGTATAGGTTGATACGCCACTCGTATGAGGCCTATATGCATCTGAAACAATTTTTCTATGTCGTATCGTGGACGAGGGCTTCAACGTGTCGGACGCGGCCAATGCGCTCCATACCTCCCAACCAAGCGTGAGCAGACAGATTCGGGCACTCGAGGAGAAATTGGGCGTAGCAGTCTTTGTTCGGGGCAAGAAGCGATTCCTCGGATTGACTAAGCCGGGGGCCGAGTTTTTGCGAATCGCCCGGCACGTACTGCGGGACATGAATAATTTGAAAAATGTCGGCGAGGAGTATATGTCTCAGGAGGGTGGCGCCCTGACCGTGGCAACCTCGCATACGCAGGCGCGATACATATTGCCTCGCGTGATCAGCAAGTTCACCGAGCAACATCCCAAAGTCAGCCTGATTCTGCGTCAGGGCACGCCGCTGCAAACGGCCGAGTGGGTATCCAACGGAGAGGCGGATATTGCCATTTCTTCGGAGTCCGCTCATCCCCCGTCCGATGTCGTTCTATTGCCATGCTACGACCAGCATAAAGTGGTATTGGTGCCCGCAGGGCACCCGTTGCTCTCCGTTCAGTCGCTTACGCTGGAAGCGCTTGCGGAGCATCCACTCATCACATATGGCACGCAGTTCTTGACCCACTCACATATCATGCACGAGGCCCACCGGAGTAAAATCCTTTATCGGATCAAACGTTCGCCGCTGACAACAACGAGGTGGTTGAAGAGCAGCTCATCGTGGTAATCGATAAACGCTTCCTGAAGCGTGCGGTTGAAACGCTCGAAGTGGGCGTGCATCTTCGGGATATTGGGTAGGTGTGCCAGTGAGTGAGCGCCTCGGACTCCAGTTCGGGGTGGAAGTCCTACAGGAATTAACTGCCGTTATGATAAGTCGCGAGTGTGGGCGAGAAAGGATAGGCGCTCACGCATTTGAGGAAGCGCAGCACCGCGCCCTTGTTAGCTCGCTTCAGAGGGGCGTAACTGAAGCGCCGCACGGTACGGGTAGCGAACTCGTAGCGCTACTTGGCTGCCACCAAAAACCCGACCGCTACCGTCCCCCCGCAACTGCGGAACCTCGACACCCGCGTCTTAACGTGGCCGGTGCCGGCGTTCCTCGGTGCGCCACCTCTATTGCCATCGGTACTGCTTCCGAACCTGAGCGCTGATTTCGAGTAATGCAATGAGCGCGAAGACCTGCGTGCCGAGTCACAGGGATGGATGACGTTCACACCATCCCGCAGCAGCTTCGTAGGCTGCCGCAACTTGGTAGATCATCTCCTCCGCGAAGTGGCGGCTCGCAATCTGCAGTCCCAACGGCAGCCCCTGCGAACTGAAGCCCATAGGCAAGGTGAGCGCGGGCATGCCGGTCAGGTTATACATGCGGTTCGTAACTCCTCGTTTCGCCGGATCGGCGAGCAACTGGGCCATCGAATCCGCGGGACCTTCTCGTCCTGGGCTGATGATTACATCTATCCCAGACGCAAACACGAAGGCGTACGCAGCCCGAAGCTCCTTACCTTTCTCGAGCGCGTGCCTATAGTCGGTGTTGCTATACTGGGCCGCTTTCAAAACCCGCTGCTTGAACGTCGCGCCGAATTGATCGGGGTGGGCTTCGAGATTCGCCTTGTGGTATTGGTAGGCTTCGTACGCCAGGATAAGGACGGTCACGTCACTGGCTAGCTCCAGCCCCGGCACTTCTATGTCGCATGTCGCGGCGCCGAGCTCGCCCAATGCCTTTTCGGCGTTGGCAAATGCGTCCAGCATTTCCGGCTTATGAGGAATGGATTCGATGAAGCGCCGCGGAACCCCAATGCGGACGCCGCGGATACTCCTGCCGATGAGGCGCTGAAAGTCGGGGATAGAATGATCGACCGAATACGGGTCGCGAGCGTCATATCCGGCCATCACTTGTAGCATGGTCGCGTTGTCCCGCACCGTTCGCGTCATGGGGCCCACATGGTCGAGACTGGCTGCCAACGGAATCACCCCATAGGTGCTTACCCGCCCGAACGTCGGTTTTATTCCGACAATGCCGCAAACAGAAGCAGGATGACGAATTGAACCCGCGGTGTCCGTTCCCGTCGCGCCCATGCACAGCCCGGCTGCGACAGCCGCACCCGAGCCGCTGCTCGAACTGCCCGGAGCATAATCGGGATTCCACGGGTTTCGCGCAGCCGGAAACGCTTCGTCCGGTCCGGGCGAACCGAAGGCAAATTCATGCAGCGAGGTCTTGCCTAGACAAATAGCGCCGGCATCGCGAAGACGCTCAAAAACCGTGGCGTTTTCCGTCGGCACCCAGTCTTTGAGAAATCGCGAGTGGCCGGTCGTGCGAATCCCCTTGGTCCAGATGAAATCTTTGTGAGCGATTGGAATCCCGTGCAGCGGCCCGCGGTAGTGTCCTGTCCGAATCTCTTCCTCCGCTTGATACGCGGCTTCAACAGCCATTTCTCGCGTGACGGTAATGAAGGCGTGAAGCTGTTGATCGAGCGCCTCGATACGCTGGAAGTGCGCGCGCGTCAACTCGACCGGGGAGAGTTCTCCACTGCGGATCAAGGGAGCCGCCGCATTAATACTCAGGTATTGCAAATCTGTCATCAAAATCTCGCTTTCGACGTCATTACTTCGGTCATTCCATCATAACGACCTACGCTTGGCAAGTATGCAGAATTAAGTTCGGAGCCGCGCTGCCAATCGGCGCTTAAGTTCCAAACAGAATGGTAACTGCTCAGGTAGGCATCACCCGATACCACCTGCATGATCAGGAGTGTACCCCCCCAGCGCGCAAGGCAAGCGAAAGAAAGTTGATTTTGGTGCTGGACTCGAACGCGCTCATGTTGTGCCGTGCGAACCATGACAGGCGGCATGGTGTTACACGGACCGGAACTGAGCGCCGGGGACATCGGACTGATTCAAGGGCTCCTCGCTGTGCACCGCGACTGGGGTAGAACCCGGCTCAGCGAAAACCTTTGCTGCCGGTGGGGCTGGCGCAACGCACAGGGCCGCATCAAGGATATGGCCGCTCGCACGTTGTTGCTGAAGCTGGAACGTGGCGGCTTCATCCAGCTACCGATCGTCGCCGGCCGTCGTCCAACGGGTTCCGAAACCGTGACGCGTCCTTGGTGGATCATGCGACCGCACCCATTCGCGGCGCGTTGCGTGACCTGCGGCCTCTGGCCGTGCGTGTCGCTGAACCTCGTTCGGAAGACCTGCGGCTGTTCAACTGCCTGCTGGGCCGCTATCACTACTTGGGCCACCACAACACGGTGGGCGAGAACATGCGGTATCTGGCACACGACTGCGCGGGACGGCCGGTGGGCTGCACGCTGTTCGCCTCGGCGGCGTGGAAGTGCGCGGCGCGCGACGCCTGGATCGGCTGGGAGCGCGGCGCACGGGAGGCGACCTGGAGTTGTTGACCAACAACACGCGCTTTCTGGTGTTGTCCTGGGTCGAGGTGCCGCACTTGGCCAGCCATATGCTCGCCGGTCTCGCTCGACGTATTCGTGCCGACTGGCAGAGCAAGTATGGACATCCGATTCATGCGCTGGAATCTGCTGCCACCAGTTCAGATGGCTGCCGCTGCGTCCGTGCCCGAAAACCACCGCGGGCTGTCTCCATGACGATCCGTAATAGCTCCGTATCCCGCCGTGAACCAGGAAGGGCATGCGTGAGTGCCCGCCTGCCGGCGGGTTCATAGCGGCTTGATGCCGGCGGCCTTGATGAGCTTGGCGATCTTTTCTATCTCGCTCCTCATGGTCGCCGCCATCTGCTCCGGCGTGTTGCCGACCGGATCGTCCTTGCCTTCGGACGCGGGCGACTGGCGGAACTCCGGCGTCTGTATCACCTTGACGATGGTGTCGTGCAGCTTGGCGATGATGTCCGGCGGCGTGCGCGCCGGCACCCACACTCCGAACGGCATCATTAGCTCGTAACCTTCGAGTCCGCGAGTTTCCGCGACGGTTGGCACATCGGGCAGCGCCTTCGAGCGTGTGCTCCCGCTTACCGCCAGCGCGCGCAGCCTGCCCGCCTTGAGGTGCGGCAGCGCCGAGGTGATGCTGGAGATATAAATCGGGACCTGCCCCCCGATGACGTCGATCAGCGCCGGCCCGCCGCCCTTGTACGGGATATGCGTCATATCGATTTTGGCCATGATCTTCAGCAGTTCTCCGGCCAAATGCGACGCGCTGCCGGTGCCGAACGATGCAATGCTGATCGCGCCCGGCCGCGCTTTCGCGAGCCGCACCAGGTCGCGGACATTTTTCGCTGGAAACGACGGATGCACCACGATCACCACCGGATCCGAGTAGATCTCGGTGACCGGCGCAAAATCCTTGAGGATGTCGTAGGGGAGCTTCTTGTGAATCGACGGATTGGCGGCGTGCGAGAAGAGGCCGTCGAACATGACCGTATAGCCATCGGGCGCGGCGCGGGCAACGACTTCGGCGCCGATGACGCCGTTGGCGCCGCCGCGGTTGTCTACGATAATCTGCTGGCCCAGCGCCAGCGTCAGGTGCTTGGCCAGCTCGCGGCCGAGGATGTCGCCGGCGCCGCCGGGAGGCCACGGTATCACCAGGCGCACGGGCTTGGTGGGGTAAGACTGCGCCGCGGCAGGCACGGAAAGCATGCCCCCGAGAATCAGCGTCGAAACGACGGCCAAACGCACCGCCCGCGCGAAACGCGCCAGTGTCACCTGAGTGCTCATGGTTCTCCTCCCTGTTTAAAAACTACGGCTCTTCAGGAAATCGAGTGGGTGATTTTGAAGCATTTTAGAACGCTGGCAGCATGCAGGTGAGAACCTTCAGCCGCAGGTACTCCTCGTCGCGCAGTCCGTATGCGCGTCGCTGGATGACGCGGATCTTGTTGTTCAGTCCCTCCACGAATCCGAGCGATACCTTGTTCTCTGGCTTGCAATAGGCGGCGATCCCATCCCAATGCCGATCGATCATCTCAGCGAATTTCTCGTACGGTTCGAGGCGCTGCCACTTCAGGCTCGCGCGCCAGTTCTCGAAGAATCGGCGCGCCCAGCCCTCGCGCTCGTAGTCCCAGAGCTGCCCGAAGGACTCTCTGAGCAGGTACGCCGTATTCAAGCGTTTGTTCGCCGTCAGCACTTTCTTGAGCGCTTGCCGGCCTTTCAGCGTGAGGTTCTCGCGACGCGAGAGCAGCGTGTACTTTTGGCCCTTGATGTAGCTGCGATCCTGGCCGCTGAGCCTGCTGTACTCGGCCTTACGCACCTTGTCGAGCGCATCTCCCAGATGACGCATGATGTGAAACTTGTCGAACAGGATCGCTGCCTGCGGCGCGCGCGCTACGGTCACGTTGCGAAACGGCTTCCACATGTCCATCACCGCCAGGCGAATGCCCCGGGTCTTCTTCTCTCCCAGCCAGTCGTAGAACTGCATCATGCTCGCCTCTTTGCGATCCTCTCCTCCGAACCAGATCGGGCGCCCTCGAATCAGATCGCTCACCACGATGCGGTAGGTGTGGCCCTTGCGGATCGAAATCTCGTCGATGCCGATGGCCTTGGGACCTGGCGTGCCGGCGCGGGCGAGCTGCGCACGCATGTACTGCTTTTCCAGCGTCTTGATCGTATCCCAGTCAAGGTTGAGCTCCTGGGCAATATCCTTAATGGTGGCCTGCCGGCAGCGCCGGCCCACGTAATGGGCAAAGCGCTTCGTATAGAACGGGTTGTCCGCCAGGAACGCCAACTGCTCGCGCTTCACGTGCCCGCAACTCTTGCACTGCATGCGGCGCACCTCGATCTCCAGAAAGATGCGCGCGTCGCCGCACGAGAGATCGCGAACGCACCGCGTGCGTCGGTCGTACCAGCCCGACTGGACTCGACCGCAGCCACCGCAAACGTTTTTTTTGAACGTCGTACAAGGGTGATAACGCGCGCCTTCGGATCGCCGAAGACACCGCGCACCGTGGGTTGCGGACGAAAACCAGGGAACGCGTACGCGTCCCACAGTCGCCGCTGTCGCTTCGCTGAATTGGCCATCCAGATATGATGCCAAATTCGAGCGCCTTGCGAAATGCCTGAACGCCAATATCCATGCGGCTTCCAGCTATGTTTACACCCTTAATTTACCCACACGACTTCCTGAAGACCCCAAGTTCTATCTCCGCTTCAGGATGGAAT
>JACPTJ010000327.1 GCA_016192835.1 Betaproteobacteria bacterium | reverse complement strand
CGCGCAGACGCGCGTGCCGATGGAATTCGTGAAGGACGGCGAAATCGTGCTCAACATCAGCGAGGATGCGGCGCACCGGCTGACGCTGGGCAACGATGCCATCCAGTTCGCGGCGCGTTTTAGCGGCGTGTCGCGCGAGTGTTCGATCCCGGTTACGGCCGTGACCGGCATCTTCGCGAGGGAAAACAGCCAGGGCCTGTTTTTCCCGCCCGAGCCGCCGGCGCAGGCCGATGCTGACGCGGCGCCGGCAGCCGAATCCAGCCAGTCGCCGCCCACCAACGGCGGCAAGCGCAAGCTGCAGATCGTCAAGTAACGCGGCCTGAACGCGCCGCCGGGAATCGCGGATGTTCTTCTTGAATTGAACGAAGCCTGCCCGGCTCCCCTTACTGCGAAAGTTCACGATGACTCAAGCCAATGAGACCTCGCTCAGCCCGGAAACGGTGCTCGGCGAAATCAAGAAACACGGCGTCACGCACGTGGTCTGGCTGCCCGACAGCGAAACCAATTGGCTTTACCTGCTGATGAAGGCTGAGCCGTCGCTCACGCTCGTTGCGGTGAGCCGCGAAGGGCTGGCTTTCTCGGCGGCTGCCGGGTTGCACGTCGGCGGCAAGACGCCGGTCATCCTGATCCAGAACACCGGTCTGATGGAGTCCGGAGACTCGCTGCGCGGCTGGGGGCTCGGCCTCAACATCCCGGTGGTGCTCATGGTCGGTTACCGCGGCTGGACGCGCCACGGCGTCACGCAGGACACGGCCGCGGTCTACACCGAACGCTTTCTGAACGCTTTCGGCATCAATTACTACCTGATCGAAAGCGATGCCGATGCGCCGCGCATTGCGGTCGCATTCGAAGAAGCGCGTAAAACGAAACGGCCGGTTGCTGTCCTCGTCGGCGACGAATACCACGGCTTCAACCGGTAGGAACCGGAAACCGCCGCGTTGCCGGAACGAAATCGTAGCGCCGGCGCGCAAACGATTTATCGGACGGGCTCGCGCTGCACCGCGGTCAGGCAGTAGATCGCAATGATCGCCGGCACGCCCACCAGTCCGAACGCGATGCCATAGCTCCCGGTGAGCGCGTAGCTCGCCGCAAACACCGCAGGGCCCAGCATTTTCCCGAGGTTCACGAAGATCAGCATGCCGCTGATGACCGCGCTCACCTGGCCCCTGGGTGCAAGGTGGCCGACCTCCGCCATCAGGATTCCGGGCCACGCGCCGGAAGTGATGCCCAGCAGCGAGAACGACAGGTAGACCAGCAGCGTGGGCCACGATGGCGCGAGCCAGATCAGCGCAATGCAGGTGGCGAGCATGAGCCACGCCAGCCATGCGAGCACGCGCGCGGCGCTGTTCAGCCAGTCCGCCAGCCATCCCGCGACCATGCGCCCGGCCGCATTGCACAGCTGTACCACCACCAACACAGTGCCCGCGACGATCAGGCTCATGCCGAGCGCCTCCACGCAGGCGACCACGGTGTATGCGGCGACACAGAATTGCGCCCAGCACAGCGCGCCGCCGGTGAGCGAAAGCAGGCGCAGGCGGCGATCATGCCAGTTGGCGAGAAGGCCGGCGAACGGGTTAGTCGCGATCGCGCGCGCGGCCGGCACGCGGTCGTCGTCCCAGCGCGGGCGTCCGCGCTGCAGCATCGCGATGGTCAGAAACAGCAGGCACGCGTTGGATACGAGCATCCAGCGCCACCCGAAAGTTACCGCGATGAAAGGCGCCGCCAGCGCGGCCAGAACGCCGCCGAGCGGCACGCTGGTTTGCTGGATCGAGAACACGAGATTGCGTTGCCCGGGAGGCGCAAAGCGCGTCAGCAGCGCCGACTGGGAGGGACCGAGCAGCCCGAAGCCGAGGCCGATCCCGAGCGATCCGGGCAGGAGGAACACCGGCCACGGCAACAACATCAGCAGCATGCCGATCGCGACCATGCCGTGACCGATCTGGTTGGTGCGGCAGGCGCCCAGCTTGCGGCTCACGTTGCCGAACAGCAGCAGTGTTGCGAGCTGGCCTGCTCCCACGATGCTGAGCTGGTAGCCGATCAGCGCGGCGCCGATTCCGTAATCGTGCGCCACGGCGGGCGCCACCGCGGGCAGCACCATGAGCGCGGTCGATGCCACGGTGTGGCCGGCGGTGAGCGCGAAAACCAGTGCGTAGAGCGGGAAGCCGGCGTCGTGCGCGCTCCCGGCGTGGCGGGAGGCGGCGATGTTGCTGTCGGGGTGGCTCACACGTCGCGTGCGCAGCACTCTTTCCGAGCCGGCTTGCAGGCGCGGACAAAGGCGCTCATGAACTTGCCGGCGACCCGCGGCGCGATTGCGTCCACAGCCACCCCGTGCCCGGCAAGAAACTGCCGCGCGTCCTCGATATCGTAAACCCGGGTCGGCTCGATTTCGATTTTTTCGAAACCAGCGCCCGCGAGCTTGCGGGTGTAATCAACGTCGAGTAGCGCGCCCGCGATACAGCCGATCCACAATTCGACATTTTTCCGGATTGCGGCAGGAACCTCGCCGGTGACGACGACATCGGAGACCGCGAACCGGCCGCCTGGCCTCAGCACCCGGAACGCCTCCCGGAAAACGCGATCCTTGTCGGCCGACAGGTTGATTACGCAGTTGGAGATGATGACATCGACTGAATTGTCGGGAAGCGGGATGTTTTCAATTTCACCCTTGAGGAACTCGACATTGGTGACCCCGGCTTTCCTCTGGTTCTCGCGTGCCAGCGCCAGCATTTCATCGGTCATATCCAGGCCGTAGGCCTTGCCCGCCGGGCCGACACGTTTTGCCGAAAGCAGAACATCGATCCCGCCTCCGGACCCGAGGTCGAGCACGGTCTCGCCGGGATGCAGTTGCGCGAGCGCGGTCGGATTGCCGCAGCCCAGCGACGCGCGAATTGCCAGTTCGGGAACCTCGCCGCTTTCCTGATCGCTGTACAGGTTGGAGGTGATTGGATTGCAACAGCCGTCCGCAGCGGCGCCGGTTCCGCAGCAGGAAGTATTCCCTGTCTGCGCGCGCAGTGCGGCCTGACCATATTTCTCTTTGACGACTTGAGTGATTTTTTCCGTGCTCATGACCATGCTCCTTTCCAGCGTTGCTTCAAACGCCACGCGCGTACCAATCGCGCGTGGAATTAACGACCTCGGTCAGGTAGCGCTCGAAGCAGCCAATCGGCGCGCGAGGGACGACCGTGGCGGTACCTTTGCACGGTGCGCTCACTCGCTAATCTCCGTGGTCGCGCAGCCGGCCGATTGCGTCGAGTTTGCGCTTGAGCGTGATGGCGTCGAGCTTCGCGAGCGGCAGGCTCGCGAACTGGGAAATACGCCGGTTCAACTGGACATAAGTCTGCACGAAAGCCTTGCGCTTCTGCGCGTCGGTGCCCTCGACGGCGGCCGGGTCCGCGATGCCCCAGTGGGCGCTCATCGGCTGTCCGGGCCAGACCGGGCAGATTTCACCGGCTGCGTTGTCGCACACGGTAAAGACGAAGTCGAATTGGGGAGCGCCCGGGGCGGAAAATTCGTCCCACGGTTTGCTGCGCAAATGCGCTACCGGGAAGTTATGCTGCGCCAGTAATTCGAGCGCAAACGGGTTGACCTTCCCCTGCGGATGGCTGCCCGCGCTGTAGGCTTTGAAGCGACCTCGTCCAGCCTGGTTCAGTATGGCCTCGGCAAGGATGCTGCGGGCAGAGTTTCCCGTGCAAAGAAAAAGGACGTTGAAAACACGTTCGGTCATCGGGCAATCCGGCAAGATCAGCGGGAAGATGCGTTGCGCTGGCGTTTTTTTGGCGTGGTGCGGGAGGCGGTTTTGGGCAGGCATTGCGCGCCCTGGCAGCAGTTAGCGGTGAGAAAGGCGAGCAATTTGTCCATTGCGCCGTAGTCGGCAACGTAGAAAATAAACCGGCTCTCCTGCCGCCCCTGGATCAGCCCGACCCGGCTGAGATGGTTCAGATGAAATGAGAGTGTCGGCGCAGGAATATCCAGCTTTTCACCAATCAATCCCGCATTGACTCCGGCTGGACCCGCCTGGACCAGCAAGCGAAAAATGGCAAGCCGTGTTTCATGCCCTAATGCGGCGAGGCGTCCCGAAGCCATCGTGATTTCCATGATTCCAGTATCCTGAAAATGATGTGCGCTGTCAATAGCAGCCGGATTTTCCCGCCCGTCGCGAGGTGCAGCGGTTGCAGGCTGGCAACGGTTGCACTAGCATCGCTGCAACGAAAGGAGACAACCTGTGCCTGAGACCCCCGATCGCGAGCGCATCCGCGCCCTCGTCCACCGCTACTTCGACCTGCATTCCCGCCGCGAATGGGCGGGGCTCGCGGACATGTTCGCGCCCGACGTGACGCTGATTCACCCCGTCTATCCGCAAAGCACCGGGCGGGATGCCGTCGGCCGCTTCTTCACCGAGTACATACCTGCGCGGTTTTTGCAGTATTACGAGTACGCGCCGAACGTGATCGTGGAGGCAAATCAGGCGGCCGCGGAGTGGATCTTCGAGGTCACGCGTCTCGACGGGAAACCGGCGACGCTTACGGGCATTACGGTGCTCGAGTTCGACGGCGAACGCATCAAGACCATCAAGATCTTTACCGATCCGATGCAACTGGGGAGTCCGGCGCCATGAATTGCCCCCTGCGGGGGGGCGAAGCAATATTGAGGTAAATATTGAGGTAAAATTCGCCTGCGCTGGCGTAGCTCAGCTGGTAGAGCAATGGTTTTGTAAACCAAAGGTCACGGGTTCGACTCCTGTCGCCAGCACCACCCGCACCACCGCGGTTTTGCACCGCGCCCCCAAAACCTGCGATAATGCCGCGCGCTTGTCAGCAGTGGCTCGCCGCCAGGCAGGCCGTTTGATGGCTCGGCGGGCGGTGACCGGGAACCGCGAGCGGGCTGGCTGGTCAATTGCGGCAACTGGCTTGAAGTTCGATGGTGCGATCCCCATTTATGGCGAATAAGAAGTCGGGTATG
>JACPTJ010000326.1 GCA_016192835.1 Betaproteobacteria bacterium | reverse complement strand
ATTTTCGCAGGCCGCGGGTCTTCAACATCACGATGGGCATGATGCAATGGGGTGTCAACGGCCGGAGCGTCGAGATGGAGGGGGGCGCCGATGACGAGATCGTCAGGCTCAACACGCTTGAAATCTGGGAGTTCACCAACGACGCCTCGATGGGAATGATGGGCATGATGGCGCACCCCATGCATATCCACGGGCTGCAATTCCAGATCCTGGAGCGTGGCGTCAAGCCCGCGTTTGCCGAGGCGGTGAATTCCGTGAGCGCAGGCTACGTGAACGAGGGCTGGAAAGACGAGGTGTTCCTCATGCCCGGGGAGCGCGCCAAGGTGCTCCTCGCGTTCAAGGATTTCGGGGGGGTCTTCCCCTACCACTGCCATATGCTTGAGCACGGGGACACCGGCCTGATGCGCAATTTCCGCGTGGCCTAAAGTGAATGACCGCTATGGGTTTGAACATGTCAGGCTACGTCATCCATTGCTGCCGGGACTCCGGACTGGTTGACGCCGACATGGAAACGGATTTGCGGCGGCTGTCACCTGAACCGGGAGCCGCTGAAACTGTCCAAGAACAGCGGATTCGTAGTAACTCGTGTAGCGGGGCATTACAGGGATCTTTTTCAGGTCATCGAAGCCGTAAACGACGCGAGGTAACATTGGCTGCAACCGAATCCCTCCTAGGCCTCGGCAAGATGGGCGATCTGAAGCGCCGCCTGTTGTTCCTGCTCGGCGCGTTGCTCGTTGCGCGTCTCGTATTCCGTCTTCAAAGAAACGGACTCGCAATCAATGCCGCGCAGAATGTCGCATGCATGCGTCACGGCATGGCCGGTTGACCCACTATGGCTGCTCGACAACTGTGGTTCCGATCGCGAGCGGCGTGGGCTTTCATTGCGCTGCGATATGTTCCGGTGCTGGCGATCCTCAACACGGGTTGGGAAATCGCGCAACTTCCGCTGTACACGCTCTGGGAGAAGGGCTCGCTGCCTTCCATTGCGTATGCGGTCCTGCATTGCACGCTCGGAGACGTGGCAATTGGCACATTGGCATTGGTGTTCGCGCTCATCGCAACGCGGGCAGGATCGGTGCCAAGCTGGAGCCTACGGAAGGTGGGCTTGATCGCCGTCATCGCGGCAGTCGGTTACACCGTATTCAGCGAGTGGCTGAACACCGTGGCGCGAGCGGGATGGGAATACTCCGCTCTGATGCCGGTCATGCGTTTCCTGGGATTGGAGATCGGTCTTTCGCCACTGCTGCAATGGGTGGTAATTCCCCCTCTGGCGCTGTGGCTCGCGAAAGTTGCACCCTGCGCGCGAAATGCCCCAAGTCCCCGTGCTTGATATCGGTATCGTGCCTATTATCTAAACAGCATGCCCGCTCGGAAACAAAAAGGGGCGTCGGGGACTTCTATTACCCTTACGACCTCCCACGGCAGCAGTTCAGGCGGTCTTGCGAATTTCGTCATGTGCTTGATACCGAATACGCTGCGGCTCAACCGCGTAAAGCTATGAACGGCCCGCAATTCCAAATCCCCGCGGGCTCAAGGCGGTCGGCGTGTATCACGATCGAGAGTCACATGATAGCCATGACTCAAATCCGAAACCTGAAAAAGCGGTGGCTGCCAGGCCGCAGGCGCGGTGTGAGTCCCGCATGAACGAATTATCGGCCATCGCAATGTTGACGGCATTCGCCGCAGGGATCGTTTCGTTTCTGTCTCCCTGCGTACTGCCGCTGGTGCCTGGTTACGTGTCGTACATGGCGGGCTATTCGCTGCGTGACGTCCGGAACCCCGCGGACGGGCGCGCAAAAGCTGCCGCGCTGGGCGCGAGCATCTTTTTCGTGCTGGGGTTCTCGACCGTATTCGTGGCGCTCGGAGCAAGCGCCACGGCGCTCGGGCAATTCTTGCTGAAGTACCGGTACGAGGCGAACATCGTGGGCGGCGCCATCGTCATCGTGTTCGGTCTTCTCACGACGGGGCTGGTGAAGATTTTGTGGTTTCAGCGTGATTTCCACCTCCACCCCGATGTCAGGAGCGGACAGCCGCTGGCGGCGTACTTACTCGGCCTTGCATTCGGATTCGGCTGGACCCCGTGCATCGGGCCGGTGTTAGGCGCGATCCTCACGGTGAGCGCGGTATCGATTACGATTTCAGACGGGATCGCACTGCTCAGCGCCTACTCGCTTGGCCTCGGGCTGCCGTTTCTGGCAACCGCGGTGTTCACGGGCGTGTTCCTGAATCGGCTGAAATCAATGGGACGCGTCGGACGATATCTTCAGGTCGCGGCGGGCGTTGTCATGATCGCCATGGGGCTTGCCATGATCACCGGCCAGCTTTCGGTGTTCGCGCTATGGCTGCTTAAAACATTCCCGGTATTGTCGACCATCGGATGAACGGCGAACAACCCAGCGCCGCTCTCAGCTACGATACAACACGGTCCACCGCTGCCACCTTTTCAGCAAGCATCTTGGGAGTGAGGTAGCCTATCCCCGACCAGTTCTTCACGAGGTCTTCCGCGACTCCACGGCCGCGGCAGCAAGCGCCTCATCCATAGACGGGAATGCTGTTGTCGCGCGCGAACTGCATCAGCTCCTTGAGCGGCGGCATCCCGACGCCTTGGACGCTCGATGCCATCCCGTCGTTGAACAGAACGACGGCGTCCCCCATGAGCGCGATCTCCACATCGTGTCCCGCCTCCTTGGCCCCTTTCGCCATAAGAAAGGGCAACGTGGCTCGGGTTGGATCCTCTGTTCCGTGGCTTGAAATGTAGAAGAACTTCATCGCTTCCTCCTATTCAATTCGGTTTTCGGGCATAAACGTTCACGCCAATGACGCCGAACTTGCGCGCAACCGATTCTTTTGTCGTGGTGCGGAACGGATCGAATCGCCCACGGAACTCGACGTCTTTGAAACCGATTCCGCTGAGAATTTCCATCAGCTCTCCCTCCGGGAGAGCGCCAGCAATTCAACCCGTCCAGAGATCGACATTGCGCCGGATCGATTCCGAAAGCTCGCTGCCGACAACGATATCAGCGTAGAGAAACCGGCCGCCCGGCTTCAGGATACGGAAAGCCTCGCCGTACGCGACGGACTTGTCCGGTGTCAGGTTGAGCACGCCGTTGGAGATCACGACGTCAGCGCTCGCATCGTCGAGCGGCAGCGACATTGCATCACCGATCCGTACCTCGACGTTCCGGAGCCCCGCCATGAGTGCCGAGCTGCGCGCCTTCTCAGCCATTGCTTCGGTCATGTCGACGCCAATGGCCCGTCCCCGTGGGCCCACGCTCTTCGCCGCGAGCAACAGGTCCATGCCCGCACCACAGCCGATGTCGATGACGACCGCACCCTCGCCGATAGGTCCCATCAGGTGAGGGTTGGCCACGCCGGCAAAAGACGCAGTACTCTGCCGCGGCAGCCCGGCGAGGGCGCTGCGATCGTAGCCGAGGAACTCCGCCGCGTAATCCGGGCCACGGTGAAAGTGAAAGTCGCCGGATGGATCCTCCGCGACACGTGCGTAGATCGACTGGATTTCATCATGCAGCTTCCGTGTGTCTAAATCCATCGGACAGGCAATGGCCATGGTGATTCACTCCTTTCCGTTGTCGGTTGATGCCCTTTCGCGCGCTCCTCGCGGCCACCCGGTTCGGCCCGCTGGTTCATACCAAATATACTCTCATACCGCTTGACTCCGTAGATATGGTACAGGATTTAAACTTTGCCCGGGAGTATCAGCTATGCAAGACCATCTTAGTATCGGGGGGATTGCGCGAGGCGCAGGAACCGGCGCCGAGACCATCCGCTTCTATGAACGCGACGGTGGAGGAAATGATGCGCCGCACGACAACGATCGTTGTAGCAGCCGCGTTCATCTTTTTTTCGGTGAACCGAACGCGAGTTGCACGATCGAACTTCAACTGGAAATGGGTATTTATGCCTATATCCTTTCTGTCCCGCTTTATGCCGGCGGGGATCGCTACGTCGTCTAGCCGAACGGGGTATGCGTTCACGCAAGCCAAGAGTTGTCAAACGAAACACCTGACGGTTTGCAATCGCGTTATCACAGTAGAACCACGCCATCATACTTATGATCGTCGGAACGTCAGCCACCGCCTTGATCCTGGGCAGCCTGTTCCTGATCCTCTTCTTCGCGGAAAGATTGATTCCGCTGAGGCAGTCGCGAGTTGCACTCGCACGCAGGCTGGTGGTCAATCTTTCAATCTCGGCGCTCGCTCTCGGCACCGCTGCAGCGCTCATGATGCCGTTCAGGCATCAGCGCGATTACTGGCGCAGACCTGACGGAACCACTGCAGATCGCATTCCGATGGAGGCCGAGGTACCGTTGAGTCATATGCCGAATTAGAACGAGTCACAACCACTTTGGTTCACCCCTGCGCCGGCGGATGATTGCGTCGGACAGCGCGCGTAAGCGGCTTGTCAAGCCTGCCGTAACTCGCCGAGCAGGGTCGGGATTAACTCGGCCACCGTCGGGTGGATGTTGACCGAGCGCTGCAGCACGGTGTACGGCGCCTTGGCGTACATCACGTCGAGAATGCAGTGGATCGCCTCGTCGCCGCCGACGCCGAGAATGGCGGCGCCGAGAATCTGCTTGCTGTCGGCATCAACCGCGATCTTCATGAATCCCTGCGCCTCGCCCTTTTCCACCGCGCGCCCGACGCGCGTCATCGGCCGCTTGCCGACTAATGCCTTGCGGCCGGCAGCCTTGACTTCGGCCTCGGTCATGCCCGCGCGCCCGAGCGGCGGATCGATGAACAGGCCGTACGCGGTAAGCCGGTCGTGCAAGCTGCGCTGCCCGCCGTTGAGCAGATTGTCGGCGACGATCTCGTAATCGTTGTACGAGGTGTGCGTGAACGCGCCCCGGCCATTACAGTCGCCGATCGCCCAGATCCCCGGCACGCTGGTGCGCAGCTGATCGTCCACCACGATGTAACCGCGCGCATCGGTGTTGACCCCTGCCCGTTCCAGTCCCAGATCATCGGTGTTCGGCACGCGCCCCACTGCGAGCAACAGATGCGAGCCGATGACCTCGCGCACTCCGCCCGGGCAGTTCAGCTTGACCGCGATCGCGCCACCGCGCCTGGCCGCCGTAATGCACTCCGCTCCGAGCTCGATCTTGACGCCTTCGCGACGCAGGATTTCCGCGATTTCCTGCGATACGTCCTCGTCCTCACGGCCAATGATGCGCGGGCCCATCTCGATGATGGTGACGTCGGCGCCGAAACGCCGGTACATCTGCCCGAATTCGAGCCCGACGTAGCTGCCGCCGACGATAATCAGGTGCTCGGGCAGGAAATCGACTTCCATCATCGTCGAGTTGGTCAGGCAATCGACTTTATCGAGGCCCGGGATCGGCGGCACCAGCGCGCGCGCGCCGACATTGATGAAGATGTTATCCGCTTCCAGCACTTCGCCGTTCACGCGTACTGCCCGCGGTGACTCGAATCGCGCGTGTCCCTCGAATACGCTGCAATTGGCGAGGCCTTTCAGCCACGATTCGACGCCCTGCCGCGACTTGCTTGAGACCTCGTCCTTGCGCGCCTTGACGCGCTTCATATCGACCCGGATCGGGCCGTCGATGATCACGCCGTAGTCGGTGGCGCGCCGCGCGAGGTGCGCCGCGTACGCGCTGGCGACCAGGGTCTTGGTCGGGATGCAGCCGGTGTTGACGCAGGTGCCGCCGAAGCGCTTGCGTTCGATGATCGCGACTCGCCGTGCGACGGCGGCAAGCCGCGCTGCGAGCGGCGGCCCCGACTGACCGGTTCCAATGATGATGGCGTCAAAGGATGCTGTCATCGGGCAAGTTTTCCGTACAATATCGAGCAAGTCAACACGTCCACCCTGCAAAGCTCCGCCACGCATGAATGAATGCGCACGTTCATGTTCGCCAATCTTGGATACCGATGCTGTAGGCGCTATCTGATTTTGAAGTCAGAGCAATCTGTCAATGCCATCAAATGAGGCGTGCCTGCTCGCGTTCGGGTCTCAGCATAGGCGCAATCGCGCCCTGCTGCCCGGGTCGGTGTTAGTGAAAGCGCTGCATCTCGGTTATGCTCGGAAATTCGCAGATACCGTGCATGGCATATTGAGATTGGAGGCGCCAGCATGCATCACCTGGAAACCGTAGGCAGCCACATCGTTCCCGCCGTTGGGCGTGCAGTTGACACCGAAACAGCGGCGCAAGTCATAGCGAGGTTCACGCAGGAAAAGCCCGAAAGGCTGGAACTGTTGTGCATGGTCGATCCGGCGGGCCGGCTTGCGGGAGCGTTGCCGATCGCGCGCCTGTTCGCGCGGCGGCATCACGCACCTGCTTGCCGGAGAGCTGCGCACAGGCATGTTGATCGGTGCAACGCTTGGGCTGGTGTCCTATGTTCCGATCCTCGTCGCGTTCGGCAATCCGCGCCTCGCCGCCGCTGTCTCGTGTGCGATTTTTTTCGCCGGAAGTGTGGCGAGCGCGATCGGCCTGCTGCTTCCGTGGCTGCTCGCGCGGTTTGGACGTGACCCAGCCTATGGCAGCGGCCCGGTTATCCAAGACATTCTGAGCCTGCTAATCTACTTCGCCGTATTGCGTGCCTTCGGTATCTGAAATAACAACCTCAGCCCAGCCGGGATGATCAGCGCCCTAAGGGCGGTGGCGATTTAACCTCGCGGGCTTTCTAGCGTTTCAGCGCGTGCTCTGCCCACATTGAATATCTGTCACAAGTCCGAGGCATGTCCCGGCCTCTTGTTTTTATCGTGGTGCTCCAATGCAATGCCGGCTATTTCGAGGACGATGCCGGCCAGCATCAGCACCAGGCCCGAGATGGAGCGTGCCCCGAAGGCAGCCGCGGGTGCGAACCACATTAACAAGCCGCCGGCAATCAGCAGCAGCGCACCCACCGTACGCCGAAGCTTTCTTTGCTTTAACATGAAACCGTTCCTTTCCGAGTCTCCAGACTCGCGCGGTGAATGGATCGCACTCAGATGATATACCGGTTCCATCCGGCATAGCGCCCCTCAACGCGGCCGCGCCGGAGGGCGAACGTGATAAGCGCGAGGCCGCCACGTTGACCTTGTCGTACGTCACAAAATAGAAGTCCGCCGGACTGGGCAGTCCTCTTTAGAAATCGCCCCAGAGCGTATTGATCGCCGCCAGCGCCGCCAGCGCGGCGGTTTCGGTGCGCAGCACGCGCGGTCCGAGGCGCAGCGCAACAAAGCCACGCCGTACCGCAAGACCGGTCTCGACCGCGGTGAATCCGCCCTCGGGTCCCGCCAGCAGGGTCACGCTGCGCGGTGGCGGCAGGTCGGCGAAACGCGAGCTCGCGTGCGGCGATAGCAACACCCGTAATTCGCCCGCGCCGGCCGAAGGCAGCGCACCCAGCCAGTCGATGACGGGCACGGGCGCGGCGAGCCCGGGAATGATATTGCGCCCGCACTGCTCGCACGCCCCGATCAGCACCTGCTGCCAGTGCGCGACGCGCTTTTCAGCGCGCTCGGCGTCGAGCCGCACCACGCTTCTCTCGCTGTACAGCGGTTGCACGCCGGCAATGCCGAGTTCGACCGCCTTCTGCAACGTGAGGTCCATGCGCTCGCCGCTCGAGATCGCCTGCGCCAGAACGCAGGCGAGCGGCGTTTCACGGCCGATCGCATTGCCCGAAACCAGCTTGACGGTGACTGCGTGCTTGTCGATACGGGTGATGACGGCGGTGAACTCGACGCCGTCACGGAAAACGACGACCTCATCGCCCACCGCGGCGCGCAGCACGTGCACCAGGTGATGCGCTGCGGCAGGCGGCACCGCAACGACGGCCCCGGGCGCGAGGGTTGCCGGCACATGAATGCGCGTAAGATTGCCGTGAGCGCGCCGCATGCGGCGAATTATGCCACAGCGCCGCGGCCGCCCCGGCGCCGCCGCGAATACGGGGCGCGGGCTTTTACCCGCGGCGCAAACAGGACTACAATCGCGTTCGTTCGCCACAGCCGAAAGGCGGCTGGATTGAAAATTCTTATCCTCGGCGCCGGACAGGTCGGCGCATCAGTCGCCGAAAGCCTGGTTTCGGAAGCCAACGACATCACGATAGTCGACACCGATCCGGCACGCCTCAAGTATCTTCAGGACCGCCTCGATCTGCGCACGGTGGCCGGCAACGCGGCCCATCCGGCGATTCTGGCCGAGGCCGGCGCCAACGACGCCGACATGATCTTCGCGGTGACGCGCAGCGATGAAACCAATCTCGTTGCCTGCAAGCTCGCTGCGACGTTGTTCAATACGCCCACCCGCATCGCCCGCATCCGCGCGTCCGATTACCTGACGCACCCGGAAATCTTCGAGGCCTCCAGTTTTGCGGTTGACATCGCGATCTG
This sequence comes from Betaproteobacteria bacterium, assembly GCA_016192835.1. Lineage (GTDB taxonomy): Bacteria > Pseudomonadota > Gammaproteobacteria > Burkholderiales > SG8-41 > PALSA-1004. Next base: position 6,419 of record JACPTJ010000326.1, on the reverse strand, counting down.
CCCGGAGCAGATCGTCACCGACTACATCGTCAAGCTGATCGAGTTTCCGGAAGCGCTGCAGGTGCTCGAATTCGCCGAGGGCAAGCTAAGCCTGGTCGCGGTACGCGCGTTTCACGGGGGCCCGCTAGTGGGCCACGAGCTGCAGCACCTGCGCACGCACATGCCGAACATCGACACGCGCGTCGCCGCAATCTTCCGCCAGGACGCGTCGATCATTCCCGAAGGCAATACCGTGATCGAGGTGGGCGACGAAATCTTTTTCATCGCGGCGACGGAAAATATCCGCGGCGTCATGCGCGAGTTACGGCGCATGGACCGGCCGATCCGGCGCGTGATGATCGGCGGCGGCGGCAATATCGGCCAGCGCCTCGCCAAGGCGCTCGAGAACCAGTATCAGGTCAAGATCATCGAACACAACAAGGCCAATGCCGAGCGTCTCGCGGCACAACTTGACCGCGCGCTGGTGCTCGCAGGCGACGTCACCGACCAGGAAATGCTGGAGGCCGAAAACGTCGCCGAGATGGACATTTACTGCGCGGTCACCAACGACGACGAGAACAACATCATGTCGGCGCTGCTCGCCAAGCGCCTCGGCGCGCGCAAAGTCGTCGCGTTGATCAACCGCAGCTCCTACGTGAACCTGCTGCAGGCGGGACAGATCGACGTCGCGATCTCTCCGGCGCAGGCGACGATCGGCACGCTGCTCGCGCGCGTGCGGCGCGGCGATTGCGTCGCCGTGCACAGCTTGCGGCGCGGCGCGGCCGAGGCACTCGAATTGATCGCACACGGCGACTACAAGTCATCGCAAGTCGTCGGGCGGCGCGTCGAGGAAATCAGCCTGCCGAAAGGCGCCACCATCGCCGCCATCGTGCGGCAAATCGGGCAGCCGGCCGCCGCGCGCAGCGACGACCGGGCGGCGGGGGAGCGCGAGGTGCAGGTGATCATCGCCCACCACGACACCGTGATCGAGCCCGATGACCACGTGATCGTGTTCGTCGTCAACAAACGCATGGTGTCGAAAGTCGAAAAGCTGTTCCAGGTCGGCGTCGGCTTTTTGTGACCGCGCTCACCGCCTCTTTCCGCGCGCCGGCCTGAATGCTTCCCGCTGCCGTGCACCGCATCGCGCCGGTCGTCAACGTGTTCAGCACGGTGGTGATGATCTTCGCGCTGACCATGACGGCGCCGCTGATCGTCGCTTACATCTATAACGACGCGGCGCTGCTGGTGTACGAGGCGGCCATCGCGATTACCTTTCTGGCCGGCGTGATCATGCGGCTCACCACGAGGCATCAGCGGCGCGAACTGCTGCCGCGCGACGGCTTCCTGCTGGTGATCCTGGTGTGGACGATACTGCCGGCGTTCGCGACGCTGCCGCTAATGCTCTACATCGATGGCCTGAGCTTCACCGACGCCTATTTCGAAACCGTCTCTGGCATAACAACCACCGGCGCGACGACGTTGACGAATCTCGAACAGTTGCCGCCGTCGATCAACTTCTGGCGCCTCGAGCTGCAGTGGCTGGGCGGCATGGGCATCATCGTGCTCGCTGTCGCAATCCTGCCGCTGCTCGGCGTCGGCGGCATGCAGCTCTACAAGGCGGAGACGCCGGGCCCGATGAAGGACGCCAAGCTCACGCCGCGCATCACCGAAACCGCGAAAGGCTTGTGGCTGGTCTACGCCGGCATTACGGCTGCCAACATCCTCGCCTACCGCTGGGCCGGCATGAGCTGGTTCGATGCGGTTTCCCATTCGTTTTCAACGATGAGCCTCGGCGGTTTCTCGACCTATGATGCAAGCTTCGGATTCTTCGATTCGCCGCTGATCGAAGGCGTGGCTATTGTTTTCATGCTGATCGGGGGCATCAACTTCGCGACGCATTTCCTGACGTGGCGCGAGCGCAGTCCGCGCCCCTATCGGGCCGACCCCGAAGCCGGCATGTTCGTGATGGTGACGCTTGCAAGCTGCCTCATGATCGCGGTCTATTTGTGGCAACGGGGCGTGTACCCGGATTTCCTGACGGCGCTGCGTTACGCCGGCTTCAACGTCGTTTCGATCGCCACCACCACCGGTTATTCGAACACCGATTACAATCTGTGGCCCGCATTTGCGCCTTTGTGGATGTTGTTTCTGTGCTGTTTCGCGTCGAGCTCGGGATCGACCGGCAGCGGCATCAAGATGGTCCGTGCGCGCTTGCTGGTGCAGCAGGGGCTGCGCGAGATGGTGAAGCTGGTGCACCCGAGCGCGCAGGTGCCAGTCAAGCTCGGCGGCCGCGTGGTGCCGAACCAGATCGTATTCGCGGTGCTGGCCTTCATGTCGATGTATGGCGCCTCGGTGACCGTGATGACCTTCCTGCTGCTGGCGACCGGACTTGATTTCGTCACCGCGTTTTCAGCGGTGATCGCCAGTATCACCAATACCGGCCCGGGGTTGAGCCAGGTCGGCCCCGCCACCACCTATGCGGCGCTGACCGATTTCCAGACCTGGGTATTAACGTTCGCGATGTTGCTCGGCCGGCTGGAGCTGTTTACGCTGCTGATCATCTTCACGCCCGCGTTCTGGCGCCGGTAGCCCCGGGTCTCATCTTGAGTGAAATTCGAATATAATCAATTGTCGAGAAACGGCCACGCGTTTACAATGTTGCTCTCCGGCCCGGCGGTGTCGGGACTGGTCCCCAGGAACACATGCAATCAGTGAACCTTACGCAGCACTTCCTGATCGCCATGCCCGCCATGGTCGATCCGAATTTTTCCAAGACTCTCACGTATATCTGCGAGCACAACGAGCAGGGTGCGCTCGGATTGGTAATCAACCGCCCGCTGGATATGACGCTGTCCAAGCTCCTGGCGCAGGTCAGCATTCCGATCACAGCCAGCGAGTGCGCCCTGATTCCGATCCACTTCGGCGGACCGGTCCAGACCGACCGCGGTTTTGTACTGCACAAGCCCGTTGGCCAATGGCAGTCAACGCTTGCGGTGAATTCCGAAATCGGCCTGACCACCTCGAAAGACATCCTGCAGGCGGTGGCCCGCGGCGAGGGCCCGCACCAGATACTGATCACGCTCGGCTACGCCGGCTGGGCGCCGGGCCAGCTCGAGCACGAACTCGCGCAGAATGCCTGGCTGACCGTGGCGGCGCGGCCGGACGTCATTTTCGGACTGCCGCCCGAGCAGCGGCTGGCGGCGGCGATGGAACTGCTCGGCGTCGACTACGCCAGCCTCTCGGACGATGCGGGACATGCGTGATTCAATCACGCCTCACGGTGCCGGCACCACCGTGCTCGCTTTCGACTTCGGCGAGAAGCGCATTGGCGTCGCGGTCGGCGACACGGCGGTCGGCATCGCGCATCCGCTGACGATGATAGCTGCCGCGGACCGGCAACGGCGTTTTGCCGCGATCACAGCGCTCCTCGAGGAATGGCGGCCAGCGCGGCTTGTGGTCGGATTGCCTGCCCACCTCGATGGCGCGGAACACGAGCTGTCGCGCCTCGCGCGAAAATTCGCGCGCGAACTCGGCACGCGCTTCGGTTTGCCGGTCGAGTTCGTCGACGAACGTTTGACTTCGGTCGCCGCCGAGGCCAGCCTCGCCGCAGCCGGGGTCGCGCCGCGCAAGCGCAAGCTGCGAGTTGACCAGGTCGCGGCGCAGGAGATCTTGCAGGATTATTTCGATACCGCCATGCGGGCGGCGCGTACCGCGGGCGGCGCGTGACTGGGATTACGCCATGACCGAACCTTCCCTGCCCGACGCCGAAGCGCTGCTCGCCGCGCTCACCACGCAAATGCGCCCCCACGTCACGGCGCAGACCGGATTGGTCGGCATCGTCACCGGCGGCGCGTGGCTGGCGGAACGCCTGCACCGGGACCTGCAACTTGAGGTGCCGCACGGTTCGCTTGACGTCTCGTTTTACCGCGACGATTTCCAGCACAAGGGGCTCAAACACAAAGTCACGCCCTCCGCGATCCCGTTCGAAGTCGAAGGCCGCGACCTGATCCTGGTCGACGACGTGCTCTACACCGGGCGGACCATCCGCGCAGCGATGAACGAGCTGTTCGACTACGGCCGGCCGGCGAGCATCCGGCTCGCGGCGCTCGTCGACCGCGGCGGCCGCGAGCTGCCGATCGCGGCGCAATTCGTGGGGACGATGCTGGCGCTGCCGGCGCAGTACAGCATCGAGCTCAAACGCGACGCGCAGGGACGGCTGAGCCTCGCGCTGCAACAACCGTGAACCGGGATCGGGCGAACTGATGTTCCTCAGCAGCAACCCGCAGCTCAACAAAAACGGCGAACTCCATCACCTGCTGTCGATCGAGGGGCTGCCGGCCGGGATTCTGTGGCAGATTCTCGACACCGCGCAGTCTTTCGTCGGTGTCACCCAACGCGAAGTGAAGAAGGTGCCACTGCTGCGCGGCAAGGCGATTTTCAACCTGTTCTTCGAGCCTTCGACGCGCACCCGCACCACGTTCGAAATTGCCGCCAAGCGGCTGTCGGCGGATGTCATCAACCTCGCGGTCGACTTGTCGTCGCAGAGCAAGGGCGAGTCCGTGCTCGATACGGTCGCGAACCTCGCGGCGATGCAGGCCGACATGTTTATCGTGCGCCACAGCCAGAGCGGCGCGCCGTATCTGATCGCGCGCCACGTCGGCGAGGATATACATGTCATCAATGCCGGCGACGGACGCCACGCCCACCCGACGCAGGGACTGCTCGACGTGTTCACGATCCGCCATTACAAGAAGGATTTCCGCACCCTGCGCGTGGCGATCGTCGGCGACATCCTGCACTCGCGAGTCGCGCGCTCGCAGATCCATGCGCTGACCACGCTCGGCGTGCCGGAGTTGCGCGTGATCGGCCCCAAGACGCTGCTGCCGTCCAACGTCGACAATCTCGGCGTGCACGTTTATCACGACATGGCAAAAGGTCTGAAGGACGTCGACGTGGTGATGATGCTGCGGCTGCAGAACGAACGCATGGAGGGTTCGTTCCTGCCGTCGCCGCAGGAATTTTTCAAGTTCTACGGGTTGACCTCCGACAAGCTTGCGCTCGCCAGACCCGATGCCATCGTGCTGCATCCGGGGCCGATGAACCGCGGCGTCGAAATCGACTCCGATGTCGCCGACGGCAGCCAGTCGGTGATCCTGCCGCAGGTCACTTTCGGCATCGCGATCCGCATGGCGGTCATGAGTATTTTGGCGGGCAACTGAATCATTGCCATGAAAATCCATATCAAGAACGGGCGGCTGATCGATCCGGCGAGCGGTACCGACGCGCGGCAGGATGTGTTCATTGCCGCCGGCAAGATCGTCGCGATCGGGGCGCCGCCACATGGCTACACCGCCAACCGCACGCTGGACGCAAGCGGCCTGGTGGTGTGTCCCGGCCTGGTCGATCTCGCGGTGCGGCTGCGCGAGCCGGGATTCGAATATATGGCGACGCTCGAATCGGAAATGTCCGCCGCGGCGGGCCGGCGGCGTCACCAGCCTCGCCTGCCCGCCCGACACCGATCCGCCGCTCGACGAGCCGGGGCTGGTGGAAATGCTCAAGTTCCGCGCCAGGAACCTCAATCAGGCGCATGTGTACCCTATCGGCGCGCTCACCGTCGGCCTCAAGGGCACCCATCTGACCGAGATGGCCGAGCTTACCGACGCCGGCTGCGTCGCGTTTTCGCACGCTGATGCGCCGCTCACGGATACGCAACTGCTGCTGCGCGCGCTGCAGTATGCGGCAACCTTCGATTTTCCGGTGTGGCTGCGGCCGCAGGATGCGGGACTCGCGCGCGGCGGCGTCGCACACGATGGCCAGGTCGCGACCCGCCTCGGGCTGGCCGCGATCCCGGTGTGTGCCGAGACGGTTGCGCTGTCGGCGATACTGCTGCTCGCGCGCGAAACCGGCGCCCGCATCCACTTATGCCGGCTGTCGAGCGCGGAAGGCATCGACATGGTGCGCCAGGCCAAGCACCTCGGTCTTAAAGTGAGCTGCGACATCGCGATCCATCATGCGCACCTCTCCGAAATGGACATCGGCTATTTCGATCCCAACTGCAACCTTACGCCGCCATTACGAAGCCAGCGCGACCGCGATGCGCTGCGCGCCGCGCTCGCCGACGGCACGGCCGATGCGCTGTGCTCCGATCACGCGCCGGTCGACGACGACGCGAAGCAGCTGCCGTTTGGCGAGGCTGAGACCGGCGCGACCGGCGTCGAGCTGCTGCTGCCGCTGACGCTGAAATGGGCTGAAGAGTCGCGCCTGCCGCTCGCGCAGGGCCTCGCGCGCATTACCTCCGATCCGGCGCGCGTCCTCGGCATAAACGCCGGCAGGCTGTCCCCTGGCGCAAGCGCCGACATCTGCGTATTCGACCCCGGGCGCTACTGGAAAATCGAGCCGAAAGCGCTCAAGAGCCAGGGCAAGAACACGCCGTTTACCGG
>JACPTJ010000257.1 GCA_016192835.1 Betaproteobacteria bacterium | reverse complement strand
CATCCTCAGGGCCGAAAATCTGTCGAAGCACTTCGCCGCGAGAGGCGGCGTCCTCGGTCGCCGACAGCGGCACGTGCGCGCCGTGGATGGCGTGAGCTTCGAGTTGCGCCGGCGGGAAGTCCTGGGTCTGGTCGGCGAAAGCGGTTGCGGCAAGTCGACGACCGGCAGGATGATCGTGCGGCTGATCGAGCCGACCGCGGGCAGGGTTTTTTTCAACGACACTGAAATCACCGCACTCGCGAAGCCCGCGATGCGCGCACTCAGGCGCAAGTTGCAGATCGTGTTCCAGGATCCTTACTCCTCACTCAACCCGCGCCTGACCGTGGAACGCACGGTAGGCGAGCCGCTCATCGTGCACGATTTGTGCAAAGGGCCGGAGTTGAGGGAGCGCGTCGCGGAACTGCTGCGAAAAGTCGGATTGCTGCCCGATTACATGCGGCGGTATCCGCACGAGCTCTCTGGAGGACAGCGCCAGAGGGTCGGCATCGCGCGCGCCCTGATCGTGAATCCCGAGTTGATCGTGGCCGACGAACCGGTGAGCGCGCTCGACGTGTCGATTCAGGCGCAGGTGCTGAACCTGCTCACTGAGCTCAGGGACGAATTCAGGCTGTCGCTGATCATGATCTCGCACAACATGGCGGTAATCCAGCACGCGTGCGACCGGGTGGCGGTCATGTATCTGGGGCAGTTGGTGGAGATGGCGGACGCGGACGAGATCGCGATCGCACCCTGTCATCCGTATACGGAAGCGCTGGTGTCGGCGGTGCCGGTTCCCGATCCGCATGCGAAGCGCAGCCGCATCATCCTCAAAGGCGACGTTCCGAGCCCGGTTGATCCGCCCGCGGGGTGCCGCTTTCACCCGCGTTGCCCGCATGCGAAGGCCTTGTGCGCCACGGAGCCGCCGCAGTTGCGCGAAATCCGCCCGGGCCATTTTGCAGCCTGCCATTTCTCCGAGCAGATTTACGGCGCCGCGTAACCACTGAGTATACGGAACCGCACGACAGTGCGGTTTCGCTCGACGCTCCCCTCGCCCTCCGGGAGAGGGGCTGGGGGTGAGGGATCGAGCGATGCAACGTAGTTGCGTAAAGCTCGATAGGCGATTACCGTCTACTCGACCATCCCGAGTCGCCCGTTATGGCTTCCCATGTACCACAGTTTGCCGCGGGCATCGACGATCATCTTGCGGATGCCGGCGTTTTTTGAAGGCAACGGCACGACGCGCATTTCCCCGGTTACGGGATTCAGCCGCACTACGGTGTCGGTGTTGATTTCATTCACCCACACCATGCCGCCGCCGTCGACGGTGACGGCATAAGGTCCGGCGTCGCCCGCTGGCAGTTGATATTCCTTGACGACTTTCATCGCGGCGGGATCGATCTTGGCGAGCTTGCCATTGCCGTAGAGCGCGACCCACAGCATGCCGTCCGGCGCGGTCGCGATGCGACGAGGTCGCGAGCGGGATCCGGTGCTGACTTCACTCATCTGGCCGGTCTTGGGGTCGAGCTTGCCGAGTTTGTCGTCGCCCATGCGGCAAAACCAGACGTTGCCCGCCTTGTCGAGCGCGAGACCGTAGGGCCCGCCGGAGGTCTTGTATTCGGTGATCTGGCCGTTGCCGCGGGTATCGAGGCGTCCGATCTTGTCGCCGCTTTGGAGGGTGAACCAGATCACGCCGTCGTCCGCGATCACCAGCGTGTGCGGCCCGCCGCCGCGCGACGGCGTCTGATACTCGGTGACCTTGCCCGTCGCGGGATCGAGCCGTCCGATCGTGCCGTTGCCATTGCCGGTAGTCCAAACGATCCCCTGCTTGTCGACCAGCAGGCCGTGCGGGCGATGGCCGGAGGGCAGTTCCCATTCCCTGAAGGTCCGGGTTTTCACGTCGAAGCGCGCGACTTTGTTGCCACTCATGACTGAGATGTAGATGTTGCCGTCGGGGCCGGGCGCCGGGTCGCGCGCAAAACGCGGCGTCGGAACCGGCCATTCGCTCACTTTGCCGGCGAGATTCGGGTGCGCTCCAGGCGTGATGCCGTAGTTCGATCCGCCGGCGAAAGCTGCGAGCGGAACGGTTGCGAGCAGGAATAAAATCGTAGGGTGGATGAAGGGCGGGCTGTTGTGCCCGGAATCCACCGCAATTCGGATTGGTGGATTGCGCTGCGCTCCATCCACCCTACGATACGCCGATGAGCCGACGATCCTGGAAGTGTTCCGGCCAGCGAAGCTTGGCTTAAAGTAGTGCCATTCGAGTCAGCCTTCCGCCCCACTATTTTTTCACCACTTTGACTGCGATCTCTTCTAGCTTGCGGGCTCTGATGACCTGACCGTCAAGGCCGGCCTGCTTCGCGCTGCCGCCGTAGGCGACGGTCATCAACTGGCTGTAGTAAAGCACCGGCATGTTGAATTTCGTCCCTTGCTTGCGGTTGATCTCGCTCTGGTAGATTTCCACGTTGGCCTGGCACAGCGGGCACGGCGTGACGATCATTTCGGCGCCGTGATCGTAAGCCGACTCGACGATGTCCCTGATCTGTTTCTGGCTCTTGTCGGGCTCGGAAAAGGCAAGCGCACCGCCGCAGCAGGTCACTTTCTGGTCGTAGGCGGTGACCGCTTCGCCACCGACGGACTCGACCAGCTTGTCGAGATAAACCGGGTTCTCGAACGATTCGCCGTTGATTCCGAACGGGCGGTTGGTCTGGCAGCCGACGTAACCCGCGAACTTGACGCCTTCGAGCGGTTTCACCACCGGCTTCTTCAGTTCATCGTAGCCGAAATCCTCGATCAGCACTTCCACCATGTGGCGGATTGCGGATGCACCCTGGTATTGCAGCCCGGCTTCCTTGAGCGCTTCGTTGGCGTCACGCTTCAGCTCTTCATTGTGCGCGAGCTTTTCCTTGCTTTCCTTGGCGTTCAGCCAGCACGCGGCGCAGGTGGCGACCACGTCCTGTCCGGGCAGGTGTTTTTCGGCAAGCGCAAAGTTGCGCGCGTTCATCACGTGACGCGGCAGTTCGCCCGATTCCGCATAGCCGATCGACGCGCCGCAGCAGTTCCAGTCGGGGATCTGCGTGAGCTTGACGTCGAGCGTCCTGCACATCGAATTGACCGACGTCAAATAATTCGACGCCGAACCCCGTAATTGCGACGAGCAGCCCGGGTAAAATGCGTATTCTTTCTTTACCATGTTGCTTACTCCTCAGCAGGTACTTCCTGCTTCGTCGTGCGGTGAAGGAGTGAAGGGGTGAAAAGGTGAAACCCCCTCACCCCGGCCCTCTCCCCCGGAGAGCGGGGGAGAGGGAGTTTTTTCACTCCTTCATTCCTTCACTCCTTCACTCTTTCACTGCGTCAGCCCGCGGCGCTTCTTCTCGAGTTCCTGGGCTTTCTTGAGCATGCGCTGGATACCGGCCTGGTCTTTGCACTCGTGGCCTTTCAGCAGCTCGAACGGATTCAGGCGCTTGGCGAGCAGCATCCCCAGCCCGATATGGCGCAGCGACCACGCCTGTTTGATGCCGGCGATCAACCCGTCCTTGAAATAGAGCCCGAGCGTGAGCTTGAGTTCGTTGACGCGCCCCGTCCGGGT
>JACPTJ010000256.1 GCA_016192835.1 Betaproteobacteria bacterium | reverse complement strand
GCACGCTTCATCGGGAAGCGGAGTCGCTTCGGGTGATAGACCTGCTCGATGATGTTGTGGCCCATTTTGGGGCATTGCTCGATGCCGAACCACGCCTGGAACGGCGATTCTGGGAAACTTCCGGCTTTGACCAGCCGGCCATTCTCGATGTGGCATTTGATGTGACATTGGTCGTGATCACACCACTTGCAAAGGCCGATCCTGACTTGGAGTTCCTGAGTCGTCGCAGTCGTCATGATGTTCTCTCCTCTCAGTGTGTGTTGATAAATTACTATCCCGGGAGAAAGCTTGATCCATGGCCGCCCCGGGGTCAGTTCAGCGGACGCAATCCGGCTCAGCGGCTTTTTACGTCAACTGAACAGTAACTGTTTGCAATTTGCATAGCCACTGTATACTATATATTATTGGTATTCGCGTGAGGTTTGATCCAGATCAAAGAACCCTCGACCAGATAGGTGTTCCTCCAACCCATTCCGGGTCTTGGTCCAACCATTGAGAGACTGGGTCGTATCGGCGGGAGACGTGTTGACAGTTACTGCACAGTACCTGTACTGTTTGACCAGCGTGCGCACCTTGCTGGTGCAGTGAAATCGCTGTCCGGAATTTTCAGTGAACCATAGGCTGCTGTTTGGAAAGCAAAAATCTATGCATCCAACATTAGCTGCGCTGGCATTTTATTTGCTAGGGTTACCGCCATGACCCGTGTCTCTCAGAAAATGCCAATTGCAACCAGGTCATAACTTCCGCAGCACTCACTATTTCAAGAAAGAAGGGACGTTACGTGACGATATCAACTCAAACCCCACGTAAAGGTTTGTCGCCGGCTTCATCGCTGAAGTCGGTCTCGGAGCACCTTTCTCCCGTCGGCGAGCTCGTCCAGCAGTTCAAAGCGGTATGCAGGATGTGCCATGGCGGTTGCGGAACCATTGTCGACATGGTGAACGGGACCATCAAAAAGGTCATCGGCGACAACGCGAACCCGGTCAACAAGGGCGCGTTGTGCTCGAAAGCGGGGCCAGCCTCGGTCGAGCAGCTTTACCATCCTGACCGGCTTGATTATCCACTGATGCGCGTGGGGCAGCGCGGCGAAGGCAAATGGAAGCGCATCTCATGGGATGAGGCACTGACGTTTATCGCCGGCAAGATGAACAAAATAAAGACTGAATACGGCGCTGAGGCGGTCGCGTTCGGACGCGGCACCGGCATCAATAATACCCATATCGTCAGTCGGCTCGCCAATCTCTTCGGTACCCCGAACGTCACTGCGATCGCATATTTCTGCTACGGCCCGCGCGTCGCGGTATCGAAAGTGACCGCCAGCGGCAAGTACGCAGGCAAGGTGTGGGACACCACCCCGGTGCCGCATTTTTACGGCAAGCCTCGATGCATCGTGCAATGGGGCTCGCAAAAGCGCACCAGCAACGACCACGGGCTGATTGGGCACACGCCGATGTCCGACGCGCTCAAGGAAAAGCCGGTCAACATCGTGGTCGATCCACGCATGCCCAAGGCCGCTGGCGCTGCCGACATCTGGCTGCCGCTGCGGCCGGGCAGCGACGCGGCAATGGCGCTCGGCTGGATGAATGTGATCATCAACGAAGGTCTTTACGACAAGGAGTTTTGCGAAAACTACTGCCACGGTTTCGCGGAACTCAAGCAACGCGTGCAGGAATACCCGCTCGAGCGCGTTGCCGAGTTAACCTGGTGCAAAGCCGAGGATATCGCCAAGGCGGCACGCATTTACGCCACCACTCGACCGGGTACGCTGGTGTGGGGCAACGGCACCGACCAACTCGGCAATAACACGTTCCAGGCCACGCGCTCGCTCTTAATCCTGATGGGGATCACCGGCAATCTCGACGTGCCGGGCGGCAACGTGTTCTACGACGCGCCCAAACTCAACTACCCTGAACTGTGGGATAAGTTGCCGCCGGAGCAGGACGCCAAGCGCATCGGCGGCGACCGTTTCAAGGCGCTCAACATGACGCCCTATGCGTACGCGCATCCGCCAGCGCTGTATCACGCGATGCTGAACGACAAGCCGTATCCTGTTAAGGCGTACATCGTGGTCGGCAACAACACGGTGACTTGCTTCCCGGATACCGCGAACATCATCAAGGCCTTGAAGCGCCTCGACCTGCTGGTGGTACAGGACATCTTCATGACGCCGACCGCTGAGCTCGCTGACATCGTGCTCCCCGCCGCCGGCAATCTGGAGCGCGATGAGCCGCGTCTGCATTTGCTGACCAAGGGGCCGGAAGCGACTTTCCTCGACACTGTGTCGCAGAAACTGGTCGCCCTGGGCGAGCGCAAGTCGGACTGGGAGTTCATCATCGGACTTGGCCGCAAGCTCGGCTTCGAGGAATACTTCCCGTCGCTCGAGGAGTTCGCCGAGCAGGCGCTGAAGCCGCTGGGCGTTACCTGGAACGAGCTGCGCAACAAGCCGCACGGGGTCGAGGTCCCGATGCACTACCGCAAGTACAGGGAAATGGGATTCGGTACCAAAACCGGCAAATTCGAGCTTTATTCCACGCAGATGGAGGAATGGGGCTACGATCCACTGCCAGCGCACGTTGAGCCTCCGGAGAGTCCGTTCAGCACGCCGGATCGTTTTAAGGACTATCCGCTGATCCTCAACACCGGCGCCAAACAGCCGATGTTTTGGCATTCGCAGGGCCGTCAGATAAAGGCGCTGCGCATGCTCTCACCCGAGCCGATCGCCGAGATGCACGTGGAAACCGCCACGGCGCTCGGTATCAAGGGTGGCGATTACGTGTGGATTGAAACTGTGCGCGGAAGACTGCGCATGAAATGCATTCCCAATAACCAAATCCACCCGAAAGTGGTGTCGATACCGCACGGCTGGTGGCTCCCCGAATGGCCCGGTCCGGACCACGGCGTATTCGAGGTGTGCTCGAACGTGCTGGTCGACGATGATCTCGACAATTGCGACGTAGTACTGGGATCGAGCCCGCTTAAAGGGCTGCTCTGCAGGGTCGCACTGGCAGCGCCTCCCGAGAAGCCGCGCAATCCGTTTGCGCGACCCAGGCAGGCGGCGAAGGCAGAAACGGTTTCGTAACACCGTAACACCTATGTTTACTCGATAACATTATCGAGGTGGAGGGAATATGCTCCAAATCGACAAGATTAAGTGGGACACGGAATCGGCCGACTACCTTGCACTAGCCGACGACTGGCACGTTGTCGCGCGTTCGAAAGACCTCGCCGAAGGTCACGTCATGAAGGTGAAATTACTCGGCGTTGAACTTGTGCTTTGGCGGTCGAACGGGCAGGTGATGGCATGGAAGGATTACTGTCGTCACCGTGGTGCTCGGCTCTCGGAGGGCTGGGTGCGCGACGGCAAGCTTGTTTGCCCGTACCACGGCTGGGAATATAACTGCGAGGCCAAATGCACGAAGATTCCCGCGCATCCGAAACAGGTCCCGCCTCTTAAGGCCCGGGCGTTTTCGCATCGTGCAACAGAGCGCTACGGCTTTATCTGGGTCTCGATAGGCGATCCGCTGCAAGATGTGCCGCCTTTCCCCGAGTGGGAGAATACTGAATTCCGTAAGTTCTACGCCGGTCCTTATCCGTTCAAGGCAAACGCGCTGCGGGCGGTCGAAAACTTCCTCGACGTCACGCATTTCCCATGGGTGCATGCTAACCTGAACGGCGATCCGCAGAACCCGGACGAGATCGAGGACTACGAAGTTTATGTAAAGCCCGACGGCCTGCATACGAGCGAGATCATGGTTTTTCAGCCCTACGGTGATCATCGCGGCATCCCCGTGAACGCGGGCTATACTTTTCATTGCCCGCGCCCCGGCACCGCATATTTTTCGAAGCGGACAGGGGAGACCGAGCGCTTCTGTACTTTTCTGACGACTACGCCGATCGAGGAGGACGAGTGCATCGTATGGCTGATCGTCGCGATCAACTTTGCACCAGAGCTTACGCAAGAGCGAATTGATTTCCGCCAGGATCAGGTGTTCGCGCAGGATCGGCGCCAGGTCGAGGCGCAGCGCCCTTATCGCCTTCCGTTGGATCTCAGGGAAGAGCTTCATCTGCGGTCGGATAAGTTTCAAGTTGAATATCGCAAGTGGGTGAAGCGGCTTGGTGATGATGCGAACGCGCGGCGACGAAACCTTGCGCCGATTAAGACGCGCGCAAGCGCATAGGGGGAGTACAAAATGACAATAGTTGTTACCGATAACTGCCGCGGCTGCCGCTTCACGGATTGCGTTACGGTCTGTCCCGTGGCCTGCATCCATGCTGACGACGACATGGTGTACATCGACAACGGTGTGTGCATCGATTGCATGGCGTGCATCCCGGTGTGCCCGGTTCAAGCCATTTTTTCCGCCGATGAGTTGCCTGGAGACCAGCAGCACTGGATCCAGATCAATGCCGAGCGCGCGGCGGCGCTTCCCGTGATCGATGCCAAGCAAGACCCCTTGCCTGGTGCGGAAGAGCGGCGCGCCGAGCTCGGCTATGCAGTGACTAGCGTTTCGCAGGATTGATCACGAGGCCCGGCTGCGATCAGCGCTCAGGGGCAATCCGTTTCCCATCGAGAAGAAAATGCACACCGCTACCACCCAGTTCAAGGATCTTCGGGCCTGGCTTGCCCATCTAGAGGAGAAAGGGCTGCTCAAGCACGTGAGCGCACCGATAGACAAGGATTGGGAACTGGCGTGCATTACGCGCCAGGTAATGCGCGAATCTCCGGAACGCCGCTACGCGCTGCAGTTCGACAACGTAAGGGGATTCCGGACCCCCGTCGTGACGAACTCAATCGGGGCCACGCGCGAAATGTACGCGATGGCGCTTGGCATTCCGATTGTGAACGGAAAGATCGACAAGTCGGCAATTCATACAAATTGGGTGCGTGCGCTCGCGAACCGGGTGCCGGTAAAGGAGGTGGCAGCGAAATCCGCGCCGTGCAAAGAAAATGTCCGGAAAGGAGAAAAGGTAGATCTGACCGCTTTCCCCATTCCTATCTGGACTCCTGGAAAAGACGCTGCGCCTTATCTTTCGGCCGGCTGTGTGATTCAGAAAGACCCTGAGACCGGCATTCAGAATTGTGGCGTCTATAGGGGAATGATTCAGGGGCCGAACCGGGTCGGGGTGCTGATCCAGGCAGCCAAGGATTCCTCGATCATTCATCAAAAATACGAGTCCCAGAACCGTCCGATGGATATTGCGGTGGTGATCGGCCCGCCGCCGTATGTCGCCATGACTGCGGTGGGCCGTGTGCCGTACGGTGTCGATGAGCTCACCGTATCGGGAGGCCTCGCTGGTGAACCGGTCGAAGTCGTGAAATGCGAAACGGTTGACCTGATGGTGCCGGCCCACTCCGAGATGGTGATTGAAGGTGTCGTGCAGCCCGGCATTCGTGAGCCGGAAGGGCCTTTCGGCGAGTTCTTTGGACACATGGGCCCGCAGATTCGATCGCCGGTGATCGAAATCACTGCGCTCACTTACCGTGATGGCACGATCCATCAGGGTTTTCAGGAACAGATGCCGCCCTCCGAGGGAAGCTGCATCAAGGATATTGCGATGGAGTCGCTGCTGCTTGGCGCGCTCAGCGGCGCGGGTATTCCTGGAGTGCTCGACGTTTATGTCCACCCGATGTCGTGCCAGATGCACGTCGTGGTTCGCATCAAGCCGCAGTTCCCGGGGCATGCGCGCACCGTGATGAGCGGCGTATGGACCGCGTATCCGAATCGCTCAAAACTCGTGATCGTCGTCGAGGACGACTGCGACATCTACGACGATGACGACGTGCAATGGCACCTCGCCACGCGTGTCCAACCGCAACGGGACATCGTGGTATGGCACGACGCGACGGGCATAAGCCTTGACCCTTCGATGCCGCGCGAGACCTGTAACTACGGTAGCAAGCTTGGCATCGACGCGACCCGTAAGCATGCATATCCCGAGCGGTCGGCGCCATCGAAGGACCTGCTCGACCGGGTGATACGCGATTGGTCGAAATACGGACTGCCGCCGCTGTCGCGCTAGAGTGAATTCCAGCAACGTAGAGGAGAACTTTATGAAATCGATTTTACGAGTCATGACGTTAGGCGCCCTCGTATGGCTTACCATGCCCGCAGGCGATGGTTTCGGCCAAGCTTATCCAACGAAAGCAGTCAGCATGGTCGTGCCTTTCCCGCCCGGTGGTCGCACTGACTTGACTGCGCGAGTCGTAGCGCAGTATCTGCCGAAGCATCTGGGTCAGCCCGTGGTGGTCGTGAATAAACCAGGTGCTGGGGGGGTGCTGGGCGCGAAAGAAGTCGCAGCGGCAACGCCCGACGGCTATACGCTCGGTTTTTTCTCAACTGCGGTAGTCACCGCTCAGTATACGGTTCCGACGCCGACCGACCTCAAGGATTACGCGGCGGTAAGCATCGTCAACGTCGACCCCGCCGCACTCGCGGTGAAGTTCGATGCGCCGTGGAAAACGCTCGCCGAGCTCGCTGATTACGGCCGCAAGAACCCGGGCAAGGTACAGATCGGCATGATCCCCGGCGCCTCCGCGCAGATCTTCGCCGGCGGATTCGCGAAGGCGGCACGCATGCAGGCGGTATACGTGCCGTTCAAAGGCGATGCCGACGGCGTCGTCGCGCTCGCCGGAGGGCACATCGACGCACACGTCGCCGTGCCGGTGTCGTACAAGGCGCTGGCCGAGGCGCGCAAAGTACGCATCCTTGGCGTTGCCGCCGACGCTCGCTCCGCGCTGTACCAGGGTATCCCGACTTTCAAAGAGAACAGCGTCGATCTGGTGATCGGCTCGTTCCACGCGGTGTTCGCGCCGAAAGCTGCCTCCGGCGACATCCTCGCCGCGCTGGCTGGCGCGCTCGAGAAGACGATGAAAGAGCCGGAACTCAACGCGAAGATGAGCGCGGCGGGTCTCGGCGTCGTCTACTTGAACCGCCAGGACACTGCCGCGTTTATTGCGCAGCAGGACGGAACCTACAAATCGCTGATTAAAGACCTGGGGATGATGGTAAAAAAATAAGCGGCGCGCCGCGCAACTGCACTGCCGATGAGCGGAGAGGGAACGGAAAACAGCACGACTTTTCGAAAAGCCTTGGTATTAAGCTGACGAAGTTTGCGATGCTCACGGGACTGGCGCTGGCCGCGCTGGTGCAGGTTGCATATGCGCAAAGGTATCCGTCGAAAGCGGTGACGTTCGTGGTGCCTTACCCGGCGGGCGGCACGACCGATCTCACCGCGCGTATAAGGAGGAGGAAACCATGAGACGCTCATATCGCCGGTTTGTGCAGGTAGTCAGTGCCGTCGCGCTGCTCGCTGCCGCGGGCGGGCATGCTTTTGCCCAAGGCTATCCCACCGGTCCGATCCGCATGATCGTGCCTTTTTCCGCAGGTGGCGGCGTAGACACCATGGGCCGCATCCTCGGCCAGAAACTCACCGACAGCATCGGCAAATCCATCGTTATCGACAATCGCGGCGGAGCCAACGGCAACATCGGCACCGGGATCGCCGCGAAAGCACCCAACAACGGCTACACCCTGCTTCTTACGGGTGCAGGCATCGTCACCAACCCGAGCCTCTACAGTAAGGTTCCGTTCGATCCGGTGAAGGACTTCGATCCCATCAGCCTCCTCGCCCTCGCACCGAACATCCTCGTCGTGCATCCGTCGGTGCCGGTGAAGTCCGTCGCGCAACTCGTTGCGCTCGCAAAAGCGCGGCCGGGGGAAGTGCACTACAGCTCGGCGGGAAGCGGAAGCACGCCGCACCTCGCCGCGGAGCTCTTCAAGATCATGGCGAAGGTCGACCTGCTGCACGTCCCATACAAGGGATCGGGCCCCGCCCTCATCGGTGTCCTGAGCGGCGAAGTGAGCATCATGTTTCCCGCCGCGATCTTCGCGGTGCCTCACGTCACGGCAGGTCGGCTGAGAGCACTCGCGGTGACGAGCGTGTCGCGCCTGCCGGTAACGCCCGAGCTGCCGACGATCGCGGAATCGGGACCCAAGGGCTACGAGTCGAGCCAGTGGTACGGGGTGCTCGCGCCCACGGGAACCGCAGACGACATCCTCAACCTGCTCAACTCGCACATCGTGAAGATCATGCAGGCCGCGGACATGAAGCAGCAGCTCATCAACGCTGGCAGCGTCGCGGTCGGCAGCACCCGCGAGGAGTTCGCCGCCCACATCAGGGCGGAAATCGTGAAATGGGCAAAGGTCATCAAGGAGTCCGGCGCCCGCGTCGACTGACCTGGCCAAGCCCTAACCCGCTCAAGGAGATCGCAATGAACCAACTCACTTCGCCGCATGTAGGATATGAAACCCAGGCCCTTGCTCTTAAGAAGCGTCTCGCGAAGGTTCACCGCATTATCACGGCGGGTGGCCTGTGGCCGATAACCAAGGGCCACGTCAGTTGCCGCGTGCCAGGAAGCGGCCACGTGCTCATTCTCGGCCACATCCACTCGGAAGGCAGGAGCTTGGCCAACACCGACGTCGACGACATCGTCACCGTCGACATCGAGGGCAACTTTATCGAAGGGCGGATCGAGGCTGTGGACGAGCGCTACGCGCACATCGAGGTATACAAGGCGCGGCCCGATTTCCACGCGGTAGTGCACGCGCACCCGACCATGGCGACCGCATTCGGCATCGCGGGGGTCAACATATTGCCGGTCGGCAATCGCGGCGCGATCTTCGCGCCGATGGTGCCAATTCTCGAATTCGACAAGCAGATCGACACGCCCGAGCGCGGCCGTATGGTGCGCGATGCGATGGGCGAGGGCTGTGCGGTAGTGCTGAAAAACCATGGCGTGGTGGTCGCCAGCGACAGCATCGAGAACGTCTGCATCTCGCTGTTCGCCCTGGAAGAGACGGCGCAGCTGCACTGGTATGCCGCGCAGTTGGGCAAGGTCGAGCGCATTTCCTCGGGCGAAGTGAAAAGCGTGATGACCGGCCACCGCTATGAGGAGTTCTTCGCTCACGTTTGGGGCCATTACGAGGCGATGGACCCGTGGATCAGGAAGTAAAGCGCAAGCCGGCCGGTGTTCGCGAGCGCGCAGGCGCGGTGCTTCTACTCGCGTTCGGACTGTATGCGCTCTTCGAAGCAGCGAAGCTGCCGTTCGGCGGCGTGCGCGCGCCCGATGCCGGCTTCTTCCCGGTGTGCGTCGCGGCCGCGCTGAGCGTATTCGCGCTGATGGCGATGCTCGCGGAGGCGCCGCGCGATGAAGCGGGCGCAGCGGCGCGCGATGGCAACGGCGCCACGCGCGTTGCAATCGCCGCGGTTGCGTTGCTGCTTTATGCACTGTTCCTGAAGCCGGTCGGGTTTCTTGTCTGCACGTTACTGTTGATGCTGTTGCTGTTGCGCGGCATCTGCAAAGTGAGCTGGCGTGCCTCGCTGCTTGCGGCGTTGCCTGCAGTCGCACTGAGCTATTTCCTGTTCACCCGCCTCGGCGTTCCGCTGCCGGCTGGAGTGCTGGCGTTCTGATTCGCTGAGCGAGCAGCGTGGACACCGTCAACAACCTGCTGCTCGGTTTCTCGGTTTCGCTGCAGCCGATGAATCTCCTTTACAGCTTCGTCGGCGTGCTGCTCGGCACGGTGGTCGGCGTGTTGCCGGGGCTGGGTTCTGCCGCGACGATCGCGCTGCTGCTGCCGGTTACCTACGCGATGCCGCCGACTTCGGCGATCATTATGCTCGCCGGCATCTGGTACGGCTCGATGTACGGCGGCTCGACCACGTCGATCCTGCTGCGCGTGCCGGGTGAGGCGGCTTCGGTGATGACCTGCATCGACGGCTTCGAGATGGCGAAACGTGGCCGCGCCGGCGTCGCGCTCGGCATCAGCGCGTTCGGCTCGTTCATCGCCGGCACGTTCGGGCTCGTGGGGCTGATCTATCTTGCGCCGCCGCTGGCAGAATTCGCGCTCGACTTTGGTCCGCCCGAATACTTCGCGCTCACCGTGGTCGGTCTCACGCTGGTGAGCTTCCTAGGGGGCCGGTCGGTTCCGAGGGCGCTCACCATGGCGGCGCTCGGGTTGCTGCTCGGCACCGTCGGTCTCGATCCAGTGAGGAGCGCCGCGCGCTTCACCTACGGCAGCTTGAACCTGCAGAGCGGCATCGAGCTGGTGCCGATGGTGATGGGCCTGTTCGGGCTTGCCCACGTGTTCCAGATGATCGAGGAGAAGCTCGCGGTAGAGGAGATCGCGCGCGCGCCGACCAATCTACTCAGCTTGCTGCCGAACCGGCAGGATTGGCGTGATTCCATCGGCTCCATCCTGCGCGGCAGCCTGATCGGCTTTCTGGTCGGCATCCTGCCTGGCGCCGGGGCAACCGTGTCAAGCTACGTCGCTTACGCGGTCGAGCGGCGGCGTTCCAAGCATCCGGGAAAATTCGGCCACGGCGCGATCGAGGGCGTCGCAGCGCCGGAGTCGGCTAATAACGCTGCCACTTCAAGCGGCTTCATTCCGCTGCTCACGCTTGGCATCCCCGCCAACGTGGTGATGGCGCTGATCCTGGGAGCGTTCATGCTGCACGGGATCACGCCGGGACCGATGCTGCTCACCCAGAAGCCCGAAATGTTCTGGGGCATCATCACCAGCATGTTCGTCGGCAACCTCATGCTGCTCGTGCTGAACCTGCCGCTGATCGGATTATTCGTCAAGGTGACGCGCCTGCCGTCCTCTTTCATGATCGCGCTCATCGTGCTCGCCTCCCTGGTCGGCGCGTACGGCGTCAACAACAATCCGTTCGACATCCTCATGATGTTGCTGTTCGGCGTGTTCGGCTATCTGGCGGAGAAGTTCGGCTACAGTTTGGCGCCGCTGGTGCTCGCATTCGTGCTCGGGCCGCTGATGGAGATTTCGGTGCGGCAGTCGCTGATCATCTCGCAGGGCAGTTTCGGGATTTTCGTGACGCGGCCGATTTCCACCGTGCTGCTCGGCATCGCGGCTTTGCTGCTGGTAAGCCCGCTCGCGCGCCGGTTGCTGCAATTTCTGCCCGCATACAAGGCGAGGTGAGAGTGGACGCATTGGGCACCGCCGGTAATCCTCTGCGCGCGGCCATCGTCGGCAGCGGGCCGAGCGGTTTCTACGCCGCGGAAGCGCTGCTACGCTCGGGCAGGGCAGTTCACGTGGACATGCTTGAGCGGCTGCCGGCGCCATTCGGTCTGGTGCGGTACGGCGTGGCCCCCGACCATCCGAAGCTCAAGGAGCCGATCCTGGTGTACGACCGCATCGCGCGTTCCGGGTCGTTCGCTTTCTTCGGCAACGTCACGGTCGGACGCGACGCCAGCGTCGCCGAGCTGCAGGCTACGCACCATGTCGTGGTGTTCGCCTGCGGCGCCGAGACCGACCGGCGGCTGGGCATCCCGGGCGAGGCCCTGCCGGGCAGCCACACGGCAACCGAATTCGTTGGTTGGTACAACGGTCATCCTGATTACCGTGACCGGCAGTTCGATTTCTCGCACGAAGTCGCCGTGATCATCGGCCAGGGCAACGTCGCGGCCGATGTCTGCCGCGTGCTTGCCAAGAGCGTCGACGAGCTCAGGCACACCGACATCGCGCAGCACGCTTTGGAGGTGCTCGCGCGAAGTCGGGTGCGGGAGATCCACGTGATCGGACGGCGCGGGCCGGTACAGGCGAAGTTCACCCCTCAGGAACTCAAGGAACTGGGTGAGCTCGCCGGCTGCGATCCGGTGGTCAACCCGGGCGACCTGGCGCTGAACGCGCAAAGCGAGCAGGAGCGCGCCGACAAGATGAACCGCGCCGGCGCGAGGAACATCGAGATTTTGCACGAGTTCTCGACCCGTCCGCAGCGCGGCGGCGAGCGCTGTTATTTCCAGTTTCTGCTCAGCCCCGTTGAAATCCGCGGTGGCGCGCGCGTCGAACGCGTGCTGCTCGAGCGTAACCGGTTGGTAGGCAAGGCGTTCAAGCAAGTCGCGGTCGGTATTGGCAAGAAGATCGAACTGGAATGCGGGTTGCTGTTCCGCTCGATCGGCTACCGCGGTGTGCCGATTCCCGGCGTCCCGTTCGATGATAAGCGCGGTGTGTTTGCCAGCCGCGACGGGCGCGTGCTCGACGCTGACCGGCCCGTGCCGGGCTTGTATGTTACCGGCTGGATCAAGCGCGGCCCGAGCGGAATCATCGGCACCAACCGCGCCGACAGCGTGGCCACCGTCGCCGCGCTGCTGGAAGATCTGCCGCAGCTTACCGCCGAG
>JACPTJ010000255.1 GCA_016192835.1 Betaproteobacteria bacterium | reverse complement strand
CACGCTCCAAAGTCTCCTGGAGGTGGCGCGCAGCGGCGTGCTGCTCAAGCAGGGCGCGAACTCCCTGGAACTCTATGTCGCCGGTTTGCTGCTCGCCATCGCGGTGGGCGCGCCGCTGGGCATGCTGCTTGCGCGCGTGGCGTGGCTGCGGGTCGCGCTCGAGGATTACATCATGATGCTCTACGCCACGCCGATGGTGGCGCTGGTCCCCTTCATTTTGTCGATGCTGGGCTTTGGATTCACGCCCAAGGTGCTGGTGGTTTTCCTGTTCGCGGTGTTTCCCGTGCTCTACAACACCATCGAAGGCGCGCGCAGCATCAAGCCGGAGCTGGTCGAAGTCGCGCACTCGTTCCGGTCGGGCGAATGGCAGCTGTGGCGCGACGTGATGATCCCCTACACGCTGCCGTTCATGATGACCGGTATCCGGCAGGCAATCGCGCGCGGGCTCGTCGGAATGGTGGTGGCGGAATTCTTCCTGAGTCCTTCGGGTCTTGGCCAGATGGCCATGATGGGGTCGCAGAATGTCGACACCGCCGGCATGCTGGCGGCGATCTTCATCATCGTTTTGCTCGGCGTCGGCCTGATGGACCTGGGACGGTATCTGGAAAGGCGCTTCGCTTCCTGGAAGGGATATGACCCGTGAGCCGGGCGAGCGCGGTGCTGCTACGTGGCGGCGCGGGAACGTTACCTGCCGCGCCGGTCTCGCCGTTCGTGCTCAAGGCAGCGGCCGGATTGCTGCTGCTCGCGCTGTGGGAAATCGTCGTGCGGACCCTCGCGCCGGGCTACGTGGCGCGGCCGAGCGGCATCGCCCGGGTGTTTTCCTCCGTCATCACCGATGCGCAGTTTCTGGCGGCGGCAGGGGCGACGCTGGGGGCTGTCGTGCAGGGGCTTTTCGTTTCCCTCCTGCTGGGCACGGCGGTGGGATTTCTGATGGGACGGGCCGCGGTGGCCGAACACGGGCTGAGGTATTACGTGAACAGCCTGTTCGCGACACCAATGGTCGCGATCCTGCCGCTGGTCACGCTGTGGTTCGGATACAACGCCGATGCCCGCTTTGCCGTAGTCGTGTTTGCCGCGTTTTTTTCCGTCGTCGTCAATGCCTGCGACGGTGCGCGCTCGGTGCCGCTCGAGTACGTGGAAGTCGCGCAATCGTTCCGCGCCCGCCCGCTGTCCACGCTGATCGATGTGGTGTTTCCAGCGTCGCTGCCGTATCTTCTAGCCGGGGCGCGGCTGGCGGCCGGGCGCGCGCTGATCGGGGCGGTCGTCGCGGAATTTTTCATTTCAATTCCCGGCCTCGGCTATTACCTCCTGTACAATTCGCGCACCTTCAAACACAATGAAGCGTTTGTGGCGGTCATCGTGCTGGTCGCGGTCGGCGTGGGATTCGAGGCATTGATCAACTGGCTGACCCGGCGCTACCTGCCGTGGAGCAGAAGGGATTGAGCGCACGATGAAATTTGATCCGGCATCCAGTTGTTTGCCGTTGCTGGATTCCGGATTGCGCCGGAATGACGGAAACTGAATCGTTGGACGTGCATTGATAATCAGAAAGGCAGAAATGGCAAGGCAGAAGAAAACATCGAAGCAGGGCAAGCGCGCAACAGGCACCGGTCAGATGAAGGACCTGGAGCGCAAGTCCGAGCGCGAAGGGCTTGCCAAGGACATGCTGACGCTGCAGGAGATCGCGCTAGCGGCGCGGCGCAATCTGTCGCAAATGCTGTGGGATACCCTGTGCGGCGGATCGGATTCGGAAACCACTTTGCGGCGCAACCGGCTCGCGCTCGACAGCCTCGCATTGCGGCAGCGCGTGCTCGTCAATGTGGCGGACATCGATATGACCACCACGTTGCTGGGGCAAAAGCTTTCCCTGCCGGTGTTCATCGCGCCCGTTGGAAATTTCCTGCAGCTCGCCGATCCGCAGGGTGCGATTGCGGTGGCGCGCGCGGCGATTGCCCGTGGTACCACGGCATTTATCAGCACCGCTGCCAAGCCGAGCCTGGAGGCGGTGGCAGAGGCGGCGGGCGAGCCGCTGCTGTTCCAGCTCTACGTGCGCAGCGATCGCGCATGGGTCAAGGGGATACTGTCGCGAGCCAAGGCTGCCGGCTACCGCGCCATCTGCGTGACCGTGGACCGCGCCTACTACAGCCGACGCGAGCGCGACGTCATCAACCGCTTCCTGATGCGGGAGTCGGCGGGCGATCCGCGCCATCAGGCGAGCCTCAACTGGGAAGATATCGTCTGGATGAAACAACACACCGGCCTGCCGATGATCCTCAAGGGCATTGCGACCGCGGAAGACGCGTGCCTCGCCGTGGAGCACGGCGCTGACGTCATCTACGTTTCGAACCACGGGGGGCGCCAGCTCGATCACGCGCAGGCGAGCATCGAGGTGTTGCCTGAAGTGGTGGCCGCAGTCGACGGACGCGCCGAGGTGCTGGTTGACGGCGGCATTTTGCGCGGCACCGATGTGATCAAGGCAATCGCGCTCGGCGCGCGGGCCGTGGGCGTGGGCAAACTGCAGGGCCTGGCGCTTGCCGCGGCGGGCGAAGCGGGAATCGCGCGCATGCTCGAATTGCTCGAGCTCGAAATCCGCACCATGATGGGCTTGATGGGCGTGACCTCCCTTGCGCAATTGAATCCTTCCTGGGTGCGTCCCACGCAGCCAGTGTCGCGCGCGAGCATCACGAGCGCGTATCCGCATTTCGAGGAGACCGCGCGGCGATGAGCGTTTGTAAATCCGATTCCCTCCCCCTCGATGGGGGAGGGCTAGGGAGGGGGTGAATTGGCTTGACTCGCAGCGTTTTCACCCCCATCCCACCCCGTCAAGGGGGAAGGAGTTTCCCTGAAATGTTGTG
>JACPTJ010000254.1 GCA_016192835.1 Betaproteobacteria bacterium | reverse complement strand
TTCGCCTTGCTGCTGGGGCTGCACGTGCGCGTGGGCATGGAAGACACCCTCTGGCCGTATCCGCATCGTGACGACATCATCAAACGCAATGTCGAGCATTTTCAGCAGATGCGTCAGATCGCGGCGCTGCTCGGGCGCGAGTTGATGACACCGGCTGAGTACCGGCAGGCGATCGGCCTGCCGGCCAAATCAATTTTTGCGGCGGAGAAGGCGCATGGCTGATTTCAAGGGAAAAGTCGCACTCGTCACCGGCGGTGCGCGCGGTCTCGGGCAGGCGAGTGCTGTCGAATTGGCGCGGCGCGGCGCGGTAGTTGCGATCGCGGACCGCAAGGCCGAGGCCGCGGAAGAAACCGCGCGTCTTTGCAGCGAGCACACGCCGGGTGCTCAGGCGTTCGTTTACGATCAGGCGGACGCCGCCAGCGTCGAGCGCTGCGTCAACGAAGTGGTCGAGGCGTGCGGCGGGATCGACGCGTTATTCGCCAATGCGGGCACGGGCAAGTTTGCGCCGATCGTGGACATGAAAAAGTCCGACTGGGATTTCCTGATGCAGGTCAATCTCAACGGCGCGTTCTATGTCTGCCAGGATGTGGCGCGGCAGATGATCAAGCAGGGCCGGGGCGGCAAGATCGTGCTCACCGCGTCTTCGGGGTCGACGGTCATGTGCGATCAGCTGGGCGCTTATTGCGCGTCCAAGGCCGGCGTGCTGATGCTGATGAAGCACATGGCTTCCGAACTCGGAAATTACCGCATCAACGTCAACGCCATACAGCCCGGCGTCATCGCGACCGGAATGACCGGCCCCATGCTCTCTCAGGAAACCTGGCGACGCATGCTGGTGCGGGAGACGCCGGTCGGGCGCTGGGGCCAGCCCGAGGACATTGCGAAACTCGTGGCGTTCCTGCTGTCGAACGATGCGAGCTATATTAATGGCGAAGGCATCATGATCGATGGAGGATCGACCCTGCATGCTTTCCCGCGCTGGTACGCGCTTGACTACACGCAGGACCAGCAGTGCGACTGGGAGCAGCGCTTCGCGGATTATCCTTATAAGCCGTAGCGCCTGGATTTGAATTTTCAGTGTAGGGTGCGCTTGCGCACCGGTTGCTGGATGGTGCGCAAGCGCACCCTACACCAATTGCAATTCCCCGCCAGCCAACGGAAGGAGAGCTAAAGGATGCCAACACGAAAAGGATTCTTGATGGCCATGATGGAGCCGACACCGGTCATGGAAGAGGAATTCAACGATTGGTACGATATGGAACACACTCCTGACCGTGCGTCGATTCCAGGCTTCGAGTCCGCGCGGCGCTTTGTCTGTGTGTCGGGGTGGCCGAAGTACGTTTCATTTTATGATCTCGAGAGCGCCCAGGTGCTCGAATCGGAGGCCTACCGCGTCGTTGCCTGGGAGCGCTTCAGCCCCTGGACGAAGCGCGTTATGGCGAGAGTCCGGGGCCAATACCGTGCGAGCGGGGACCAGGTCTATCCGGGCAATGCCATTACCGGCGAGATGGGACGTCTGACCCTCATCCGTTTCAGGAACGCGCCAGACGAGGAGCAGCCGGCCATTCTGAAAGGCTTGCTTGGAAACTATGAACGGCGGCAGGAAACAGCGCAAATCCGCCTGTTCCGGTCGGATTACGACAATCGCATTGATTATGTCGCGCTGGTGGAATCCCGGTTGCCGTTTTCCGAGCCAGGCATGGACTTGTCGCTTTTTGGAAACGCGGGGAACCGGATCGATTTGTTCAATCAATACGTCCCCTACTGGACGCGAGGTCATCTCCCGGGCGTGACCACGCGCAGCTAGAAGCGCGGGCAATACGGCGCTACCGGCGAAGATTGATTTTCGGTGTAGGGTGCGCTTGCGCACCATCCGGCAATCGGTGCGCAAGCGCACCCTACTTTATTCGAACCAGGGAGTGGCAATGAATGACGCGGTGCCGGCTTCGGAGTACGACGTCGTCGTGGTCGGCGGCGGCGGCGCCGGCCTCGCGGCTGCCAGCGCTGCGGCGCGCCTCGGACGGCGGGTCGTTCTGCTCGAAAAGAACCCTGAGCTGGGAGGATCGACCGCGTGGTCGGTCGGGTCGGTTTCGGCAACCTGTACGCCACACCAGATCGCGCAGGGCATCAAGGATACGCCGCAACACCATTGGGAAGACCTCAAGCGCTTTTCCGGCGAGCTGGCGCCGCGTGACAATTCCGCCCTGGCGCGCGTGTTGACGGAAAACGCTCCCGAAATGTTCAGATGGCTGCTCTCGACGGGCCTCGAGTTCGTGGGTCCTTTTCCCGAACCGCCCCACCGCCAGCCGCGCATGCACAACGTCTTGCCAAATTCAAAAGCTTTTCCGTACCTGCTGGGACGACATTGCCGCAAACTGGGGGTCGATATACGTCTGAACACGCGCGCCTACCGGCTGATTGCCGACTCCGGCCGGATAATCGGCGTTGCCGCGACGCTGCTCGACGGCCGGCGTTGCGATTTCATCGCGCGGGGCGGCGTGGTGCTCGCCGGTGGTGACTTCAGCGCGAGCCGGGAAATGAAGGCGAAGTATGCATCCGAGGAAGTCGCGGGGGTCGACGCGGTCAATCCAACCAGTACCGGGGATGGGATTCGAATGGCGCTGGAGCACGGCGCAGTCGTCGTCAACGGCGACCACCTGCGCGGTCCCATCATGCGCTTCGTGCCCCCGCAGCGCCCCAAGCTGATCCAGCGCCTGCCGCCGCTGCGATGGTTGACGCGGGCGATGCGCTGGTCGTTCGATTATCTGCCCGCCTGGTTGCTGCGCCCCTTCCTGATGAGCTTCCTGACCACCGCTCTTGCTCCGTCGCACGATCTGTTTCGACACGGCGCAATCCTGGTCGATACGGAAGGATTGCGCTTCGCGGACGAACACAACCAGCCGGACCGGGCGGCGGCCAAGCGCCGTGCAGGAATGGCCTTCATCGTGTTCGACAACCTGGTGGCTGAACGATTTTCCACGTGGCCGAACTTCATCTCGACGGCCCCGGCGGTGGGGTACGCTTATCTCGACGATTACCGCCGCACGCGCCGGGACATATTTCATCGGTCCGGCACGCTCGCGGGGCTTGCGGCGCGGATGGAGGTGCCACGCGAGTCGTTCGAAACAACCGTCGCCGACTATAATGAAGGCAAAGCGGCGCACGGCGCGTCGGAGCGCGGCGCACGGCCGCCGGTGGCGGTGCCGCCTTTTTTTGCGCTGGGGCCCGCGAAGGCCTACATCATTTTCACCAATGGCGGCCTCAAGGTGACCGAGCGCCTCGAGGTCGTGAACGCCGCGGGGGCGATCATTCCGGGACTTTACGCGGCAGGTTCCAATGGCCAGGGCGGCATGCTCCTCGAAGGGCACGGGCATCATCTCGGATGGGCATTCGTATCCGGGGGCATCGCCGGCAGGCAGGCAGCGCTGCTACAACACAACTGATATAGGAGAACCTTGATGGCAGTCGCGCAGTCGTTCGATCTGGTTATCGTCGGTGGCGGATTTGCAGGACTCGTCGCCGCCAACCGCGCCGCGCAGCTCGGCCTCACGGTCGCGGTTCTGGAGCGCGGACACGACGAGACGTACGCGTGCAACTCACGTTACGCCGGCGGTGTCCTGCATATCTCCTATCACGACGTGAAGGATCCGCAGCCGGAGCTCGTGCGCGCGGTCGAGCAAATTACGGATGGCTGCGCCGATCACGCGCTGGTGACGGCTTTGGCGGGTACGGCGCAGCGGGCGGTGGAGTGGCTCGCCGGGGAAGGCGCCAAATTCGATTCTGAAGGTTCGATTTCGTGGCGGCAATGGGTGCTCGCGCCGCGCAGGCCGCCCGTCACGCACATGCAATGGCAGGGAATTGGAGCGGATGTGACGTTGCGGCGGCTGGAACAAAACCTGGTCCAGCGCGGAGGCGAGATTCACCGCGGCACCCGGGCGCTGTCGCTGATCATGGACGGGGAGCGCTGCGCCGGAGTCGAGGCGCAGGGGGACCGCATGCGCCGCGCCTACGTTGCGCACGCGGTGGTACTCGCCGACGGCGGATTTCAGGCCGACATCGATTTGCTGCGCCAGCACGTTTCGCCAGCGCCGCAGGCGCTCAAGCAACGCAATGCGGGAACAGGGCGCGGCGATGGGTTGAGAATGGCCCGGCAGGTCGGCGCCGCCGAGAGCGCGCTCGACGCATTCTACGGCCACCTCTTATCGCGCGATGCGTTTCACAACGAGCGCTTGTGGCCTTATCCGCAGATCGACGAGCTTGCCAGCGCAGGCATCACGGTAGACGCACAGGGTCGTCGTATTGCTGATGAAGGGATGGGTGGCGTATTTCTTGCGAATGCGATCGCGCGGCTCGCGAACCCCGCGTGCGCGACGGTGATCTTCGACGACGCCATCTGGCAGGGACCCGGCCGCAGCTCCAGCATCCCACCCAACCCGGTGCTGGTCAGGGAAGGCGGGACCCTGCACCAGGCCGCAACCATTGCCGAGCTTGCCCGCCTCGCCGGGCTTCCGGTCCACGAACTTGAAATTACGGTGGGCGCATACAACGAAGCGGTCCGGTCAGGACGCTGCGACGCGCTGGATCCGCCACGGTCGGCAAACAAACGCGCGCCGATGGGCGTTGCCACGCCACCTTTTTACGCCGTGCCGATTTGCGCGGGCATCACCTACACGATGGGTGGAATCATGATCGACGGAAGTGCCCGCGCATTGCGGCCGGATCACACGCCGATTCCGGGTCTCTACGCTGCCGGGTCAAACACCGGGGGCCTGGACGGCGGGCACGCTTGCGGTTACGTGGGCGGCCTGATGAAAGCCATCGTTTTCGGTCTCATCGCCGCGGAGCACGCGGCCGGGAGTTTGCAGGCAAAATAATCCAAAGGAGGATCACCATGCACGATATTCATTGCAGCGCGGTTCCTGAACGACGCTCAGCCAGGATAAAGCGGGCTGCGTGGTTAATGCGATTCGGCCTCGGCCGTGCCGTACTGTTGCTGGCGGCGGCCGCAGCACCGGTATCCAGTTTGGCGCAGGATTACCCGGTCCGTCCGATTCGTTTCATCGTGGGTTTCGCGCCGGGCGGCCTCGCCGATCTGCTGGCGAGAGCGCTGGGACAAAAGCTGACCCCGGCTTTGGGCCAGCAGGTGGTCGTCGACAACCGCCCCGGCGGCGGCGGCGTGGTTGCCATGCAACTCGCGGCTGAGGCGGCGCCCGATGGCTACACTCTGGCGCTGGGATCGTCGACCACGTTTTCCATCAATCCCATCCTGCGCAAAGTGCCCTACGACCCCATCCGGGATTACACGCCGATCACGCTGGCGGCCTTGACGCCGGTCATTCTCACGGTACATCCGTCGTTCCCGGCCCGGTCACTGCAGGAGCTGATCAAGCTGGCGAAGGCAAAGCCGGACCAGGTAATGAACTTCGCTTCGACCGGCTTTGGCGGCGCGACTCACATTGCGGCGGAATTATTGAAGCGTGTCGCGGGCATCGAGATGACGCACGTGCCGTATAAAGGGGGCAGCCTGGCGGTAATCGACCTGATCGGCGGCCACGTGCAGATGTCGTTCGGCGCCGTTTCGACTTCGCTGCCTCACCTGCGGGCGGGAAGGTTGCGCGCGCTCGGTGTCACCAGCGCGAAGCGCCTCACGGCCATCCCGGACGTGCCGACGTTTGCGGAATCGGGACTGCCCGGTTTTGAGGTGGAGCAGTGGTACGGCGTGTTCGGGCCGGCGCGCCTGCCGCCCGCGATCACACGGAAAATCAACGCAGCGCTCGTCCCCGCTCTGGGCTCGGCCGAGTTCAGGGAGCAGTTCTCTGACCAGGGCATCGAGCTCGTGGGCTCGACGCCGGAGGCGGCCGCCGCCTACGTCAAAGTCCAGCTCGCGAATTGGACGCGCATGCTGACCGAGACGGGTCTTCGCGCCGCTCCATTAGCGCGCTGATTTCCGCCGCCGGTTCATCGCGCCGGATTTGCCTGGGCCGCGGCGTCGCGCAGCCAACGGCGCTGCCCGTAACGGTAGTAGACGCGATAGTCGCCCCGGAACCATGGTTCCTGAGCGAGACGCGCCCGCCATGGCGTGCTCCGCGCCTCCGTGCGCTCGGCTGATTCGAGCGCCCGAAGATCCGTGAGGTAGTGCAAAGCGACGTGCGTCCACGAGTCGGTGCCGGGGTGGCGTATCCGGTAGCGGCGGCACGCGGGCCAGTAGGGGCAGCGCTGGAGTATGGCGAGGTGCTCCTCTTCGTACCAGGCGTTGAACTCCGTCTCGCGGTCGGCCGGCACGCGGAAGAAAACCGGATAGAGGATGTCGGCGTCGAAGATCGAGTCATCCACCGCTGGCGCTTTTCGCTCGCCGAGTTTCCCTGCGATGTAGCGTTCAACCCCGGTGATCGATGCATGGGCGGGCTCCGGGATGGCCGCGGAATCGATCGCACTCGCGTCGGCGCTCGCTTCGAGCACCGCGAGATAGGTCGCGCGCCTCGGACTTCCATAGCGCTGGACGCTGATGAATTCGCGCCGGGCCGACAGTTCGGGAAGATAGTGATTGGCATACCAGACGTCGAATGCAAAATCAGCCTGCGGCGCGACGGTGATTGCATCGAAAACGATAGCCGGGCTTTTCATAGGTTCCTCTGCTTCCGGGCGGAATTGTTTTTAATCCCGCAATTTTGCCATTTTTCGTTCGATTGCGCCGCCGCCGTTCATCGTTTGCCCGATTCGATTGCGGGTGGACCCGCAGGCCGGCAACCTTGTCATCGGGATGCGCCATTTCGGTTTATCATCTCGAATGGCGTCAAACGGTCGAGTCGAAGGGCGCATAAGAGCTACATTATTTTCGCTGTAGGGTGCGCTTGCGCACCATCCGGCAATCGGTGCGCAAGCGCACCCTACTCCATAAGACTTCACTGCCGGTTCGCAGCAATTGGGAGAGCGCAATGGCAGATAAGCATGAGTGGGTGCGGAACTTCTTCGCGGCGGGTGCTTTTTTTGCCGTCTGGGGCCTGGCCGGGGGTGGCGCATTTGGCCAGGACTATCCCGCAAAGCCGATCCGCCTGGTTCAGCCATTTCCCCCCGGCGGCGGCACCGACGCGGTTGCGCGCATCCTGCAACCGAAGTTGAGCGAGGCGCTGGGTCAGCCGCTGGTGATGGACCATCGCCCGGGCGCAGCCGGCAGCATCGCTGGCGAGATCGTGGCCAAATCCGCACCCGATGGTTACACCCTGTTCATGGGTTATTCAACGGTCATGACGACGAACAAAAGCCTCTACAGCAAGCTTGCTTTCGACCCGCTCGCGGATTTCGCTCCAATTACGCAGCTGATGACGTCCCAGTTCGTTCTGATCGTGCATCCGTCGGTGCCGGCGAAATCCGTAGGCGAACTCGTGGCGTTCGCCAAAGCCAAACCGGGCAACCTGAATTACGCCTCGGCCGGCATCGGGAGCCCGCTGCATCTTGCCGCAGAATTGTTCAAGAGCCGCGCTGGAATCAATATCGTGCATGTGGCTTACAAGGGCGGCGGCCCGGCGGCCACTGCGGTACTCGCGGGCGAAACGCAGCTGCTGTTCGGCAGCATCGCCGCTTCACTGCAACACGTCAAGACTGGCAGGTTGAGGGCGCTCGCGGTGACGGGCCTCAAGCGCTCGCCGCTCGCGCCTGAGCTTCCGACCTTGGACGAGTCGGGTTTCCCGGGCTATAACGTGACGGCATGGCACAGCTTCGTTGCGCCGGCCGGCACGCCTCGGGCGATTATCGCGCGCATTCGCGCCGAAACGGTCAAGGTGTTGCACCTGCCCGACATCGTCACGCTGATCAATAACATCGGTTACGAGCCGACCGGCACGACACCGGAACAACTTGCTGAAATCATCCGCACGGAATCGGCGATGTGGGCGAAAGTCATCAAAGACGCGAATATTCGGGCGGAGTAGACGAAAACTGCCGCAGAGACCTTGATACGTGAACCAGCCCATTTATCAGGACGCCATGATAGCCGACAGCCTGTCGCGGTTCGCGCACGGCAACACGCTTGATTCGATTCCGCCGGAGGTGCGGGAGCGCGCGAAATACCTGATTCTCGATGCGGTGGGCATTGCCTATGCTTCGTCGACCTATGAGTTCGCGCGTACGACGATGAGAACGCTGGCCAGCCTCGGCACGGGCGACGGCGCTGTCATCGGTTTTCCCGAACGGCTGACGTTGCGCGACGCGGTGCTGATGAACGGCGCCCTGATTCATGGACTGGATTTCGATGACACGCATCTCACCGGCGTCGTGCATGCGACCGCGAGCTGTTTTCCGTGCGCATTGGGCATGGCCGCTCACCTGGGGAGAACCGGCAGCGACCTATTAGCTGCTTACGTTCTGGGAATGGAAACGGCGGCGCGCATCGGGGCGGTGGCCAAAGGCGAGCTCAACCAGATCGGGTTCCACCCGACCGGCGTGGTCGCGGCATTCGCGGCCGCATTGATCGCCGGGCGCCTGCACGGATTGACCCCCGGGCAGCTCACGATGGCGCAAGGCATCGTGCTCAGCATGGCATCGGGTACCCGGGAATACAGCACCGACGGGGCATGGACGAAGCGCCTGCACCCGGGCTGGGCGGGCACGGCGGGGATTACCGCCGCGGCGCTGGCAAAAGAAGGTTTCGTCGGACCGCGTGCCGCATACGAGGGGCGCTACGGCTTGTTCGCCACTCACCTTGGCGCCGCTGCAGCCGGCTGCGACCTCGGCGCGGCCACCGCGCGACTCGGTGACCAGTGGGAGCTGATGCAGGTTGCGGTCAAGCCGTTTCCCGCCTGTCAACTGAGCATCGCGTGCATCGACGCGGCGATTGCGATCGCGACCCGGCATTCGCTCGACCCGCAGGACGTGGCGAAGATCCACGCCCTGGTCCCGCGGCACGCGGTAAAGATCGTGTGTGAGCCGATCGAGAGCAAGCGCCGCCCGGGCAACAGTTACGCCGCCCAGTTCAGCCTTCCGTATGCAGTGGCGTGCGCGCTCATTCACAGGAGATTCGGGCTGACGGAGCTGGAAAAGTATCACGATCCGGAAATCCTGGCGCTTGCCGGCAAAGTCGGCTACAGCATCGATCCGGCGTCGGGCTACCCGCAACATTTCTCGGGCGAGGTGATCGTCACGATGAAGGACGGCCGGACATTTGCTCATCGTGAGCCGGTTAATCGCGGCGCAGCCGACCGGCCGATGAGCGGCGACGGAATCGTTTCCAAATACCGGCAAAACGCCGGGCTTGCGCTGCCGCCGGGCAAAGCGGAACAAGTCAGGGATGCGGTTCTGAGCATTGACCGCGGGCGGGATGCGCGTTCGCTCGCCCGTACCCTGGCGCTGGGGGCATAGGCCGCGAGACCGCCATTTGATGCTACCGGCGCCGCATATCACATCAATCAACCAGGGAGGAACGCCATGAGAGGCAGAACCGGGCTACGCCAATTCTTGATCGCAGTGGGCGCCGCATTGCTGGCGGGATCGTCGTGCGTGTGGGCTGCGAGCGCGGGAGATTATCCGAGTCGACCGATCAGGCTCTTGTTGCCGTTTCCGCCGGGCGGCGGGTCGGACGCCGTCGCGCGCATCATAACTCCCAAGCTTTACGAGGCTCTTGGTCAGCAGTGGGTGGTGGACAACCGCGGCGGGGCAGCGGGCAACATCGCCGCGGAGATCGTGGTGCGCGCCGAACCCGACGGCTATACGGTGTTCCTGGGATTCAGCACGGTACTTACGGTGAATCCGCTGCTCTACCGGCTGCCGTTCGACGTAACCAGGGACCTGATTCCGATTATCATGGTGACCGCGGGACAATACATGCTGGTGCTGTATCCGGCGGTCAAGGCGGACAACCTCAAGGAATTCATCGCGCTCGCCAAAGCCCAGCCCGGGTCGCTCAATTATGCATCCGCGGGCGTGGGCTCCCCATTGAACCTGGCCGCGGAACTGTTCAAGGCGCGCGCCGGGATCGCCATGACCCACGTACCGTACAAAGGCGGCGGTCCTGCCTCGCTCGCCGTTCTGGGGGGCGAGGTCCAGGTCCTGTTCGGCAGTCTGCCTTCGTCGTTTCCGCACGTGAAAGCGGGCCGCCTCAAAGCTCTCGCTGTGACGGGGCCGAAACGCGCTGCGGTCGCGCCCGGGATACCGACGATAGCCGAATCGGGCTTCCCCGGTTTTGAAGTGACGTCATGGTATGGGTTGCTGGTCCCGGCGGGAACGCCTGAACGCATCCGCAAGGTTTTGCACGCCGAGGCAACAAAGGCGATGCAGTTGCCGGACGTCAAAGAGCAAATCGCGCGGCAAGGCCTGGACGTGTACGTGAAAGGGCCGGACGAGTTCGCGGCGCAGATCAGGAAGGAAACCGCGGTTTGGGATCAGGTGATCAAGACGGCGGGAATCAAACTCGAATGAATCGCCCGCCGCGCTCATTGATGAACGCTGTTCGTAGCCGTGTGGATTGACGTCCGGGGCACCGCAAGAATGGCGCGCATCGGTCTGCTGGTTCCTTCCTCGAATACCACGGTCGAGCCGGAGTTTTGCCGCGCGCTGCCGCGGGAGGTGACGCTGCACACGGCGCGGTTGTTCCTCGCGCACATCAGTCCCGATACGATTGCGGCAATGGTGAGCGAGCTCGAAACCCAGGGCAGGCTGCTCGCGAGCGCCGATGTGGACGTCATCATGCTGGGAGCGGTTGCGCCGGGTTTTCTCAAAGGGGCGGATTACGACCGCGAGCTGGCGCAGAAGATCGAAGCGGCCACCGGCAAGCGCGCGACCACCGCTGCCACCGCGCTGCTCGCGGCGCTCAAGCATCTCGGCGTATCGCGCATCGTGGTCGGCGGTCCCTACGATGCCAAGGTCGGCGCGATCGCGAAATCGTTTCTCGAAGCGAACGGCATTGCGGTACTTGCCACGCACGAACTCGGGCTCACGGACAACCTGGCCGTCGGGCGGCTGGGAGCCGAGACTGCCTATCAGCTCGGCAGGAAAATCGACCACCCGGACGCCGAGGCGATCGTGTTCGCCGGCACCAACATGAAAACGCTGGACGTGATCGAAAAACTCGAGCGCGAGCTGGGCAAGGCGGTAATCTCGACCACGGCGGCGAGCCTGTGGCAGGCGCTCAGGATCGTCGGCAGGACCGGGAGCATTCCCGGTTACGGGCGCCTGCTCGGGGACCTGACGCCCTCAGACGCGCCGCGGGTGACGTGAGCCGGCCACGAGTTCGGCGCAGCGGATGCCGCTGCGCATGGCTGCTTCGAGCGTGGCCGGGTAATCGCTTGCGGTGTAATCGCCGGCGAGATAGAAATTCCTGAGCGGCGTCGCCTGCGGCGGGCGCTTGAGGCCGACCGTGCAGGAAAAGGTCGCGCGTTTTTCCGCGATCACTCGCTGCCACAGCGGAGCGGGCAGGCGGCCCAGCCGCTGCCTCAACTCGAGATGCGCCCGCGCGCCGAGTTCATCCTGCGCGAGGTCCTGATGCGCGCCCTCCGCGCTGATGACAGCACCAATGAGGCCGCGCTGCCCGCACAGCTTTTCGCGGTCGAATACCCAGTGGATCAAACCGCGGCTGAATCCGAGCATGGGGGACGGCAGCGCGATCGATTCCGGATATTGCAGCCACACCGAGTGGATCGGCTGATAGCGCAGCCGTTCGATCGCAGCCGCGAGTTCCGACAGCGCGGTGATTCCGATCAAAAACGCGTTGACCTGATGCGGCGGCAGCGCGCAGATCACGTGACTGAAAGTTTGACGCTGTCCGTCGGCCTCGACCATGAAACCGTTTTCAACCGGATCGATCGCAGTCACGCGCCGCCCAGTCAGTACCTCGCCGCCATTGCGCCGGACGTAGGCGGCCGCCGGTTCGGGAAACAGCGCCGACAGATCGACGCGCGCGAGTATGAGGTCGCTGCCAGCGCGCGCCGCGTTCAGGCTTTCGCGCAGTACGTTAAGAAAGACCTGCGCCGACGCAACGGCGGGCGGCGTGTTGAGCGCGGCGACGCACAACGGCCGCCACAGCACGCGACACAGTTTTTCGCTCTGTCCGTGTTGTTCGAGCAGCCGCTCGACGCTGATGTCGCGCTCGAGCGTGAAACCGTTGAGTCGCTGCGCGGCCAGGAAACGCGCGGCGGCGATGCGCTCGGCGAAGCTCAAGCCGCTTGCCCGCAGCAATCCGCCCAGCAGATGCAATGGCGCCGGCAGCCGCGGTGCTGAAAAATGAAACTCACCATGAATATTCCACTCGAGGGGCGATCGCAGCAGCGCCGACTGATGCGCCGGGTTCACCAGCCGGATCAGGCGCAGCGTTTCGTGGTAAGCGCCGATCAGGATGTGCAGGCCGTTGTCGAGCGCGGTGCCGCGGTGCTCGACGCGTCGCGCGCGGCCGCCGAGTTGCCTGGCGGCCTCGAACACGGTGACCGTGATGCCGCGTGCAGCGAGTTCGACCGCCGCTGCCATGCCGGCGTAACCGCCCCCGACGACGGCAACCCGCATCGCCTCGGGCATCGGGTTACGCGGGGTGGACGGCAAGAACGATCAGGCAGCGACGGCTGACGGCACGGCAGACGGGTTGCGCTGAGCGCCCGCGCCGTGCGCCCACACCGCGGCGGGAATCAGCACTTCGCCCTGGAACAGGCGGCGCGCCGTGCGAATCAATGCCGCACGGCGTATCACCAGTTTGCCGGCGGTGAAGTCGGCGTCCAGATCAATGGCGATCATTCCCGACGGATGTTCGAGCTGGATGATTCCCTGCGGCGCGGGTGGCAGCTTGACCAGCCGCGAGGCGACCGTGCCGGGGATGGCGCAGGCCGAAGCGACGCACACGGTGCCGGTCACGGCATGCGCCTTGTGGCAGGAGTAGGGAACGAAATATCGCGAGGTGATGGTGCCGCCGTTGCGCGGGCTTGCGAGCATGCCGATTTTCGGCACCACCATTTTGGAGACGTCCCCCATGCCCATCAGTTCGCCGGCCTTGCGGCGGATCGCTTCCATGCGCTTGAAGAGTTCTTTGTCGGCGTCGAGTTCGGCGGCGGACTCGTGGCCGGTCTTGCCCAGTTGCCCGGCCGGCATCAGCACCATCGGCATCGCGACATCGACGCAGCTCACATCGACGCCATCGATGACATCCAGCGGCCTGCCGGTGGGAAGCAGCTTGCCGGTCACGGCGCCGATCGCGCTCTTGAAATTGATTTTTACCG
Source organism: Betaproteobacteria bacterium (assembly GCA_016192835.1). Taxonomy (GTDB): domain Bacteria; phylum Pseudomonadota; class Gammaproteobacteria; order Burkholderiales; family SG8-41; genus PALSA-1004. The sequence continues at coordinate 1,374 of JACPTJ010000254.1, read as the reverse complement.
GCGCCGCCGTGCCGCCTACACCATCGATTGAGGCTGCGCCGGCATAAGTTACCTTGCCGCCCGGAGTCTGCACGATGGACTCGACCAGGGATTCGGTATTGACGTTGAATATGCGTACCGTGGTTTCGCCCGGCTTGGCGGGCACCAAGCCGGCTTCGATCGCGAACGGGCCGACCGCAACCAGCATGTTGCCGCAGTTGGGTTTCGTGTCGACACGCCGCTCGTCAACCAGCACCTGCGCGAACAGGTAGTCGACATCAGCTTCGGGATGCTTCGATTTGCTGATGATGGCGACTTTGCTGGTCAGCGGATTGGCGCCGCCGATGCCGTCGACCTGATATTCGTGCGGCGAGCCCATCACTGCGAGCAGCACCGCATCGCGCGTCGCCGCGTCGGCGGGCAGGTCGGAAGCGAGAAAGAATGGGCCGCGCGAAGTGCCGCCCCGCATCAATACGCACGGAATCCTGGTTTGCATCGTGATCTCCTCGATTACCGGAATTCTACAGGCGGATATTATATCCTTTGCCTGGGGAGGCTCTCAGAAGGCGTAACGTCTCAAGCCGCCGTCGACCGGCATCACTGCGCCGGTGATGTAGCCGGCGACCGGCGAGGCGAGAAAAACCGCGAGACACGCAAGCTCCTCCGGTTCGCCATAGCGCCCGACCGGGATTTCGCGCGCGGATTGCTCGGCGCGGAATTCCGCGGAGTATTTGCGGCGGATCTGTTCGCTCATGATACGGCCGGGGGGAATGCAGTTGACCGTGATTCCGAACTTTCCGACTTCGCGGGACAACCCTTTGGCCCACGCGTGCACGGCCGCCTTGGCCGGAGTCGCCGCGATCAGGCCGTCCGGTTCGGACTTGCCCGTGATATTGATGATGCGGCCCCATTTGCGCTCGATCATGGCAGGCAGCACCGCGTGTGTGAGCTGGCGTACGCGTATGAAATTCAGCGCCATCGCCAGCGCCCACTTTTCTTCCGCGGCATCGATCGCAAGCGGAGGATGGCTGCCGCCGGCGCAATTGATCAGAATGTCGATCTGGCCGAGGCCCGACGACGCTTGCTGGGCGAGCTCTCGAGGCGCACCTTCCTCCATGAGGTCAACGATCGCGATCCGGGGTTGCAGCCCGCCGGCCGCGGCGATTTCCTTCGCGAGCGCGTCAAGCAGCTCGCGCCGGCGCGCGGCGATGCACAGCTTGACGCCCTCGGCGGCAAGCCCTTTGGCGATCGCGCGGCCGATGCCCTGGCTTGCGCCGGTCACCAGCGCGGTTTTTCCCTTGAGTTGCAGATCCATTTTGCTGGTCCTTATTTATCGCGGGATTCGGGTCGCCAATTCCTGCTTCGCGTCCACCTCTCCCCCGACCCCTCTCCGCC
>JACPTJ010000253.1 GCA_016192835.1 Betaproteobacteria bacterium | reverse complement strand
TACCGCCGGTGGAATGCGCTTGGTGGCAGGGTTCCCGCGCAGCACGTAAGCGGCAATGGCAACCGCAGGTCCGATCGCCTCGTCCAGCGCCTGCTCCCGGCTGTCTGCAATCGCGCCGATTCCAAACGCCCAGATTTCGATCGCGGCAGGATCGCGTCCGGCAGTCTCTGCCCCTTCACGCACCCAGCGCATGGCGTCCGAGATCATGTCTGGTGAGAAGCCGACGTTGATCAAGACTGCGTCGGCGATGCGGCCGGCCTGACGCAGGGATTGCGGTCCGCTGCACGCGAGGAGGATCGGAATTTGCTTGCCGCGGCCGTAGACCACCATGCCGGCGCTGCCCATGTCGACGGCGGTGCCTGCAAGCAGCCGGCGCACGCAATCAACCGTGTTCTCGAGCGAGTCGAGCGTCGCCGGGGCGGCGCCGGCGTGGCGCACGCCGCTGTTGCCGATGCCAAGTCCAAGAAATGTGCGGCCAGGCGCCAGCTGTGCGAGAGTAGCGGCGAGGTTGGCCAGGATGAGCGGGTGGCGCGTTTGCGGGTTGGTAACCCCGGTGCCCAGCCTGACACGGCTTGTCTGCTGGGTGGCGATCGCGAGTGCCACGAACGGGTCGTGGCACAGCGACGGCGAATCACCGATGCCGATCAGGTCGTAGCCATGCGCTTCGCCCAGCTTCGCGATCGGTCCGACGGCCTGAAGGTCACGCGCGAGGAAAATGAAGCCGAAACGCATTCCGGGGCCTTTCCAACGTGAACCCGCTAGAGTCTAAAGCGGGCCTACGCGGCAGGCAAGGGCATGCACTGTGTCGCCAGTCAGGAGTTTCCCGGACGGCCGGAGGACAAACCTGACGCGCGGTTGTTTCGTTTGACGAGGGCCGGGCCGACACAGGTAAAATGGCCACTCGCTGAGCGGGGGAGAGCATGAACACGGCGCGGCCGATACGTCCAGGTGAGGTTTTGCGCGAAGAATTTCTGGCGCCGCTGGATTTGTCGGCGCGCGCGCTTGCGATCGCGTTGCAGGTGCCGGCGCCGCAGATCAACGATGTGGTGCGCGAGCGGCGCAGCATCACGCCCGACATCGCGCAGCGGCTCGCCAGCTATTTCGACACCACGCCGCAATTCTGGATGAACCTGCAGGCGAGCTACGACTCGAAGCTCGCGCGGCACGAATCCAAGGGCCGCATCGCAAAATAATTTCCGCCGCACCCGGCCGCCGCAGGCGTCATGGTCCGCGACGTTGCGGGCTGCGATCGCCGCTTGCCGCCTGCGGCTTGACGCTGATGATCATCACGCCGGCGAGCACCAGGACCGCAGCGAATTGGGCCAATGGCGCGCACCTTCAGGTTCCTCGAGGAGGATCGGCTTGGACATGGGGAACTCCGCGGGCGCTGTGATAAAATTTCAATTATATCAGCGTGGTAATTGAACCTTTGGCGGTATTTCGAGGGCGAAGATGGCAGGTCACAGCAAGTGGGCAAACATCCAGCACCGCAAGGGAAAGCAGGATGCCAAGCGCGGCAAGATCTTCACGCGCCTGATCAAGGAAATCACGGTCGCGGCGCGCTTGGGCGACAGCGATCCGGGTTCAAATCCGCGCCTGCGGCTCGCGATCGATAAGGCGTACGCCAACAACATGCCGAAGGAAAACGTCGACCGCGCGATCAAGCGCGGCACCGGCGAGCTCGAGGGCGTGAACTACGAAGAAGTGCGCTACGAGGGCTACGGCATCGGCGGCGCGGCGCTGATGATCGACTGCATGACCGACAACAAGACGCGCACGGTCGCCGACGTGCGCCACGCGTTAACCAAGAACGGCGGCAATCTCGGCACCGACGGCTCGGTCTCATTCCTGTTCAAGCACTGCGGCCAGCTCGTGTTCGCGCCCGGCACCAGCGAAGACAAACTGATGGAAGCCGCGCTCGAGGCGGGCGCCGAGGACATCGTCACCAACGACGACGGCAGTCTCGAGGTGATCACCGGGCCGCACGACTTTTCCGCCGTCAAGGCGGCGCTGGAAAAAGCAGGCCTGAAGCCCGAGCTCGCGGAAGTCACGATGAAAGCCACCATCGAGAACGAGCTGAAGGGCGACGACGCGGTGCGCATGCAGAAGCTGATCGACGCGCTGGAGGCGGTCGACGACGTGCAGGAAGTTTATACGACAGCGGTGCTCGAATCGGCGTGAATCCGCGCGTCCGCATCCTTGGAATCGATCCGGGACTGCGGATCACGGGCTTCGGCGTGCTCGACAAAGCGGGCACGAGGCTCTCTTATGTCACGAGCGGCTGCATCAAGACGCACGCGGGCGGGGACCTTGCGCTGCGTCTCAAAACCATCCTCGACGGACTGGAAGAAGTGATTGCGAGCGCCAAACCCGATCAGGTCGCACTCGAGAAGGTGTTCGTCAACAAGAATCCGCAGTCCACGCTCGCGCTCGGCCAGGCGCGCGGTACGGCGATTTGTGCCGCGGTCATGCGCGGACTGCCGGTGTCCGAATACACCGCGCTGCAGGTCAAGCAGGCGGTGGCCGGCAACGGTCACGCCGCCAAGGAGCAGGTGCAGGAGATGGTCAGGCGCCTGCTCGGGCTGGGCGGGGACCCGAGTCCCGATGCAGCCGATGCGCTTGCCTGCGCGATCTGCCACGCGCACGGCGGGCAGGGACTCGGTAAACTGGCGACTGCAGGCTACCGGATGAAGCGCGGGAGACTGGTTTGATCGGAAAGATCAGCGGCAAGTTGATCGAAAGACACCCGCCGCAGGTGCTCGTCGACGTGCACGGTGTCGGCTACGAAATCGACGTGCCGATGAGCACGTTCTACCAGTTGCCGGCGAACGGCAGCGAAGTCACGCTTTACACCCACCTGATCGTGCGTGAGGACGCGCACCAGCTGTATGGTTTCGCGAGCGAGCAGGAGCGCCACGTATTCCGCCAGCTGCTGAAGATTTCCGGGGTCGGCGCGCGCACCGCGCTGTCGGTGCTCTCCGGCATGAGCGTTTCCGACTTGTACGAAGCGGTCAGCGCGCAGGACAGCGGCCGGCTCGTCCGGGTCCCCGGCATCGGCAAGAAAACCGCTGAGCGCCTGCTGCTCGAACTGAAAGACAAGCTCGACGTGATCGTCGTTTCAACCGCAGCCACAGCTGCCGCCGGCGCCTCGAGCGACATCCTTAATGCGCTGCTCGCGCTGGGCTACAATGACAAGGAAGCGCAGTGGGCGATCAGGCAGTTGCCGGGCAGCACCGCGGTGACTGAGGGCATCCGGCAGGCGCTCAAGCTGTTGTCGAAGCAGTGACAACAGTAAAAGATAACGTGACATCTTTTACTTACTTCCAGACCAAGTAAAGCAGCCTTTACCAGGTGGCGGCGACAAAAACCAGCTCCTGGCTCGGAGCTTAGGTTCGATCCAGCACGGCGGGAGAGCAGTGAGCAAGATCATCGACATGTTGGGCGAGGAAGTTGTCGAGGCATTTGACATATGATGGTCGGGTATGGCGATTGAAACGGATCGACTGATTGCCGCCGCTCCCGCCTCGCCGCAGGAAGAGGCGTTCGAGCGCGCGCTGCGGCCCAAGCAGCTCGACGAATACATCGGCCAGGAAAAAATCCGCGGCCAGCTTTCGATCTTCATCGAGGCTGCGCGGGGCCGCAAGGAGGCGCTCGATCACGTGCTGCTATACGGCCCGCCGGGCCTGGGCAAGACCACCCTTGCCCATATCATCGCGCGCGAGATGGGCGTCAGCCTGCGCCACACCTCGGGCCCGGTCATCGAGCGCGCGGGCGATCTCGCCGCGATGCTGACCAATCTCGAACCGAACGACGTGCTGTTCATCGACGAAATCCACCGCCTGAGCCCGGTGGTCGAGGAAATCCTTTATCCGGCGCTCGAAGACTTCCAGATCGACATCATGATCGGCGAGGGCCCGGCGGCGCGCTCGGTCAAGCTCGATCTGCCGCCGTTTACGCTGATCGGCGCGACCACGCGCGCCGGCATGCTGACCAATCCGCTGCGTGACCGCTTCGGCATCGTCGCGCGGCTCGAGTTCTATTCAGTCGAGGAACTCACCCGCATCGTGCAGCGCTCCGCCAGACTGCTCGAAATCGAGATCAGTGCTGATGGCGCGTGCGAAATTGCGAGCCGCTCGCGCGCCACTCCGCGCGTGTCCAACCGGCTGTTGCGGCGCGTTCGCGACTATGCGCAGGTCAGGGCGCAGGGCAAGGTCACCAAGGACGTCGCCGACGCGGCGCTCAAGATGCTTGACGTCGATCCGCTCGGCCTCGACGTGATGGATCGCAAGCTGCTGCTGGCCGTGATCGAAAAATTCAGCGGCGGGCCGGTCGGCATCGACAATCTCGCCGCGGCAATCAGCGAGGAGCGCGACACCATCGAGGATGTGCTCGAACCGTATCTGATCCAGCAGGGTTACCTGCAGCGCACGCCGCGAGGCCGCATGGCGACCGTCACCGCCTACCGCCATTTCGGGCTGGCGCGGCCGAATTCCGCGGGCACTCCCGAGCTCTGGGAAGCGCCCCCGAAATAATGATGAATGCCTACTCCTGGCCGGTCCGGGTCTATTACGAGGATACGGACGCCGCGGGTGTCGTCTACTACGCCAACTATCTCAAGTTCATGGAACGCGCGCGCACCGAGTGGTTGCGTGAAAGTCGCGTGTGTCAACACGCGCTCATTCAAGCCCGTTAGAATACCGGGACCCGTAATCGAAAAACTCGCGGCGAGGCAGCGATGAACGTCACGCACGACATGTCGGTACTGAGCCTGGTCACCGGCGCCAGCGTCCTGGTGCAGTTGGTGATGGCCGGGCTGGTGCTGGCTTCGGTCTTCTCGTGGTACTACATTTTCATCAAGGTGTTCACCTTCAAGCGCGCCGCGCTGCAAACCGACAAATTCGAGAAGGAATTCTGGGCGGGCGGCGACCTGAACGAGTTGTTCCAGCGCGCGATCAACGCGCGCGAATCGGCAGGCTCGCTCGAGCGAATTTTCGAGTCCGGCTTTCGCGAGTTCGCCAAGCTGCGCAAGCAGTCCGGACAGAATATCAGCGTGGTGATGGACGGCACGCGGCGCGCGATGCGCGCGACCTATCAGCGGGAAATGGAAAACCTCGAGTCGCACCTGTCGTTTCTCGCCTCGGTCGGCTCGGTCAGCCCGTACGTCGGGCTGTTCGGCACGGTGTGGGGGATCATGAATTCGTTCCGCAGCCTCGCCAACGCGGGGCAGGCGACGCTCGGCTCGGTCGCGCCGGGCCTCGCCGAAGCGCTGATCGCGACCGCGATGGGACTCTTCGCGGCGATTCCGGCGGTGGTCGCCTACAACCGCTTCGCCGAAGACGTGAACCGGCTCGCCACGCGGTTCGACTCCTTCATGGAGGAGTTCTCGAACATACTGCAGCGTCAAAACTGAGCGGAGCCCGCAGATGCAGATCGGAAGACGCAGCGGCCGGCGGCTGATGAACCAGATCAACGTCGTGCCGTACATCGACGTGATGCTGGTGCTGCTGGTGATCTTCATGATCACGGCGCCGCTGGTTAATCCCGGCCAGGTCGAGCTGCCGTCGGTCGGCAAGGTTTCCAAACCCGCGGTGGCGCCGCTCGAAGTCTCGGTCCGCGCCGACCAGACGCTGTGGCTGCGCGACCGCGCGGCGGGCGCCGGCGAGCGCCAGGTATCGCGCAACGAGCTGATTGCGGCGATCCGCCAGAAACAGGCGAGGAACGCGGAGCAGGCGGTCGTGATCGCCGCCGACAAGGACGTGCGCTACGAAGCGGTGCTCGACGTGATGGACATGCTGCAGCAGAACCAGGTCAGGAAAGTCGGCCTGCTCGCCAAGCCGCGCACCCCGTAGCCGGCCTCACCCGGCATCATGCACGCCTACGCTTATCCCAGCCGGCAGGAAAAAGTCATCTCGGGCGCGTTTGCGTTCGGCATGCATCTGGTTTTCCTGGCGCTGCTCGTGTTCGGCGTGACGTGGCCGAAGCGCATCGAGCCGCAGGCCAACATCGTTGATCTTTGGGCCAATCTGCCTTCGCCCGCGCCGCCGAAAGTCGAGCCGCCGCGGCCGCGGCCCGAACTCAAGCCCGAAGTGAAACCTCCCGAGCCGCCACCGGTCAAGCCGGTGGCCAAGCCTGAGATTCCGAAGCCCGACATCGCGATGAAGGAAAAAGCGATGAAAGAAAAGGTGGAAAAGGAAAAGGCGGAGAAGGAGAAAGCAGAGAAAGACCGCCGCGTGCTCGAAGAGAAGCAGAAGGAGGCAAAAAAGCGGGAAGCAGAGGCCAAAGCCGCGCAGAAGCTGCAGAGGGAGAAGGAAGCCGAGGCACAGCGGCTCGCGCGTGAGCAGGAGGATGCGCAGCGCCGCATTGCCGAGCAGCAGGCGTCGGCGCAGGCGCGGTTGCGTAACGAGTACATCGAGCGTATTCGCTCGAGGATCAAGCGCTTCGTGGTGATGCCGCCGAACATGCAGGGCAATCCGGAAGCGGAATTCGACGTCGTGTTGCTGCCCGGCGGGGAGGTGCTCAGCGTCAAACTCAAGCGCGCGAGCGGCAACGCCGCGTACGACAGCGCGGTCGAGCGCGCGATCCACAAGGCGGCGCCATTGCCGCTGCCGCCCGATCCCGCGCTGTTCAGGGATTTTCGGGAACTAAATCTCAAGTTCAGGTCTCAAGAGTAAACGAGTAATTGAAAGCCGCTATAATACGGCGCAATGAAAATTTACCACCCGTTTCGCATCGCTCTGTCCGTGCTGCTGTGGTTGTCCCTGGCCACGGCTGCGTACGCGCAACTCACGATCGAAATTATCGGCGGCGGCGCCAATCAGGTGCCAATCGCGATCACGCCGTTCAAGGGTGAGGAAACGCTGCCGCAAAAAGTGACGGCGGTCGTTGCCGCCGATCTGGTTCGCAGCGGGCTGTTCAGGATGGTTGACAGCGGTGGCCTGACTGCGATCCCGGCCGAGCCCGCCGAAGTCCAGTACCCCGTGTGGACGGCGCGTGGGGCGGATGCCCTGGCGATCGGCAGCGTGTCACCACTGCCCAACGGCTACTGGGACGTGCGCTTTCGCCTGCTCGATGTTGCAAAACGCGCCCAGCTGACCGGTTTTGCCTACCAGGTCACCACGCAGCAGTTGCGCAGTACCGCGCACAAGATCGCCGATGCGATTTACGAGAAGCTGACGGGCGACGTCGGCGTGTTCGGCACGCGCATCACCTACGTTGTCAAGCGAGGCACCCGTTTTGAACTGCAGGTGGCGGATGCCGATGGTTACGGCGCGCAGACCGTGCTCGCGTCCAACGAGCCGATCATCTCGCCGAAGTGGTCGCCCGACGGCACCCGGCTCGCGTACGTGTCCTTCGAGCGCAGGAAGCCGATCGTCTACATCCAGTCGCTGCTCACCGGGAGCCGCACGGTTGTCGCCAACTTCAGGGGCAGCAACAGCGCGCCGGCGTGGTCGCCCGACGGCGGGCGCCTGGCGCTGGTATTGACCAAGGACGGCAATTCGCAGATCTACCAGATCAACGCTGACGGCGGCAATCTCAGCCGTCTCACTCACACCGGCACCATCGACACCGAGCCGAGTTTTTCGCCCGACGGCCAGTGGGTGATTTTCACTTCCGATCGCGGCGGCAGTCCGCAGATCTATCGTGTGCCGGCGAGCGGTGGCGCGCCGGAGCGCCTGACCTTCGAAGGCGGCTACAACGTCAGCCCGCGCTACGCGCCCGACGGCAAATCGTTCGTGTTCATTCAGCGCAACGGCGGGCGTTTCAACGTCGCGGTGCAGGATTTCGTGAGCAAACAGACGCAGTTGCTGACTGAAAACGGCATCGACGAATCCCCGAGTTTTGCGCCCAATGGCAGGATCATCCTCTACGCAACCGAGATCGGGGGGCGTGGTATATTAGCGGCAGTATCGAGCGATGGCCGCGTGCGGCAGCGTTTCAGCGCCGAAATAGGAGACGTGCGCGAGCCGGCGTGGGGTCCGATTTTGAAAGGCCAGTGAGAAAGGAGCGGTGGTGATGAGAAAACTGATATTCATTATGGCGGCGTTGGCGCTGCTTGCCGGATGCGCAAGCGAGGGCACCAAGGAGCAGCCGGGCGCCGCGGTCGAAGACCGCACACCGGCCGTGGGCGAAATCAAGCCGCCGGTTGCGGCAGTCAAGCCCATACCCGATACCGCTCCGGTGGTGAAGCCGGTCACGAGCAAACCGGTAGTCGCCAACCCGCTCAAGGATCCGAACAATATCCTGTCCAAGCGCAGCGTTTACTACGATTACGACAGCTCTGTCATCAAGGACGAGTTCAAGCCGATGGTCTCGGCTCACGCGCGCTATCTGACCCAGAATCGCTCAACCAAAATGGTGATCCAGGGCAACACCGACGAGCGCGGCAGCCGCGAATACAATATCGCGCTCGGCCAGCGGCGCGCCGACAGCGTGAAGCAGATGATGCTGCTGCTCGGCGCACAGGAATCCCAGATCGAAACGGTGAGCTTCGGCGAGGAAAAGCCGCGTGCCGCAGGCAAGGATGAAGCGTCGTATTCCCAGAACCGCCGCGGCGATATCGTCTACGCCGGGGAGTAGCGAGGCGTGAGGCGTGAGGCGGGCAGGCGCCATGCTGCCAGCGCGCGCCGCGCCGTAACCCTCGGGTGCGGCGCGGTTTTGCTTTGGTGCACGCTCGGCGCCGCGCATGCCGCCCTGTTCGGCGATGACGAGGCGCGCCGGCAGATCACCATCGAAAGGCAGCGCCTCGATGATCTGAAGTTCGATCTGGCGAAGCAGCAGGAGGCGGTTGATGCCCGCATTGGCAAGCTCGAAGAGGCAGCGAAGGTCCAGCCGCTGCTCGACTTGTTTACCCAGATCGAGGCACTCAAGCTCGAAGTGAGCAAGCTGCGCGGGCAAGTCGAGGTGCTCAACAACAACATCGAGAATACCGGCAAGCGCCAGCGCGACATGTATATCGATCTCGACACGCGGCTGCGCCGCCTCGAGCAGCAGAGCGCGCTTGGGCCTGCGCCGGCATCCGTTCCCGCGGCGCCGGGCGCTGTCGCCCCTGCCCCCGCCTCTGCCGCAGGCCCTGGCGCCGCGCCGCCCGCTGCAATTTCCGCCACCCCGCCGGTAGCCGCGATCACGACGGCCAGTCCCGGTGCCGAGAACCAGACCTACGACGCGGCGCAGGCCCAGCGCCGCATCGGCAACTATCAGGGCGCGATCGTCGCATTCCAGAATTTCATCAAGCAGTTTCCGCAAAGCAATCTCGCGCCGCGCGCCCAGTACTGGATTGGAGACTCCTATTTCAACCTGCGTGACTTCAAGCTCGCGATCGCGAGCCAGCAGACCCTGATCAAGACCTATCCCGACAGCCCTTCGGTACCGGATGCAATGCTCAATATCGCCAGTTCGCAGATTGAAATGGGCGAATCCATTACCGGAAGGAGAACGCTCGAAGAGCTGGTGGCCAAGTACCCCGTAAGCGACGCAGCGGACAAGGCCAAGCGCCGGCTGGCGACCCTCAGGTGAGCGGCAACACCACCGCAGTCGCGGATCGCCTCACGCCAGACGCCTCACGCCTCACCGCGACTGTTCGCGTCACCGAAATCTTCTATTCCCTGCAGGGCGAAACCAGCCGCGTCGGATTGCCGACGGTGTTCATCCGCCTGACCGGCTGTCCGTTGCGCTGTGGCTACTGCGATACTGAGTACGCATTTCATGGCGGCACCACCATGACGCTGGCGGAGGTGCTCGCTGCCGCCGCGCGCTACCGCACGCGTTACGTCACGGTCACCGGCGGTGAGCCGCTCGCGCAGAGCAATTGCCGCGTGCTGTTGCGTGAGCTGGCCGACCGGGGTTACTCGGTGTCGCTCGAAACCAGCGGCGCAATTGACGTGGCGCAAACCGACTCGCGCGTGTCGAAAATACTCGATATCAAGACGCCGGGATCGGGCGAGGCCGACAAGAATCTGTGGGGGAATCTTGCGCACCTGACAGCGCGCGACGAGATCAAATTCGTGATCTGCGGCGAAGCCGATTACGAATGGGCGAAGCGGCAGCTTGCCGAGCGCGGGCTCGACGCGGTCTGTCCTGTGCTGTTCTCGCCGTCTTATCGTGATCTCTCCGCAACGCAGCTTGCCGACTGGGTACTGCGTGATCAATTGCCGGTGCGGCTTCAGGTGCAGTTGCACAAACAGCTCTGGGGTGAGAAGCCCGGCGTCTGACGACCGACAAGTCCATGCAGGCAGTCGTGCTTCTTTCGGGCGGCCTCGATTCCGCCACGGTGCTCGCGATCGCGCGGAGCGAAGGCTTTGAATGTTATTGCCTGAGCGTCGACTATGGCCAGCGCCATCGCGCGGAACTCGGTGCCGCGGCGCGCGTGGCGAAATCGCTCGGCGCACGCGAGCACCGCGTCGTTACCCTCGACCTGACCCACTTCGGCGGTTCGGCGCTGACTGACGCGAGCATCCCGGTGCCGGTTGAAGGGGTCAAAGACGGCATCCCGGTCACCTACGTGCCGGCGCGCAACACCATCATGCTGTCGCTCGCGCTGGCGTGGGCTGAGGTGCTGGCCGCGCGGCATATTTTCTTTGGCGCCAATGCGGTCGATTATTCGGGCTATCCCGATTGCCGTCCGGAATACATGCGGGCGTTCGAGAGGATGGCAAATCTCGCGACCAAGGCCGCGGTCGAAGGCGCGACGCTCACGCTGCATACGCCCATCATCGGCCTTGCCAAGGCGGACATCATCCGCCGCGGCCGCGCGCTCGGCGTCGATTACGCGCTCACGGTGTCGTGCTACCAGGCTGATGGCGACGGGCGCGCGTGCGGCCGCTGCGATTCCTGCCGCCTGCGACGCGCGGGTTTCGAAGCAGCCGGCGGCGCCGACCCGACCCGCTATCAGGCCGGCGAGGGCCGGGGCTGATCGCGCTATCCGGCGGACCCGGCCTGAATTAGAATGTGCTGATGTAGTTCCGGGAAGATAGTACTTTGGAAAACACATCGAATCTGGGTGCCATCGTCGCGTGGAGCGGTTTCGCGCTCGCGTTCGTCTTCGGCGCGGTGGGCAACAAGGTCAATTTCTGCACCATGGGATCGGTGTCGGACATCGTCAACATGGGCGACTGGGGACGCATGCGCATGTGGCTGCTCGCGATCGCGGTCGCGATCATCGGCTCCCAGACGCTGCAGTTGCTTGGCCTCGTCGATCTTTCCAGATCGATTTACACTTCCCCCAACTTCACCGGACTGTCATTCATCGTCGGCGGCTTCGTATTCGGCGTCGGCATGACGCTCGGCTCGGGCTGCGGCAGCAACTCAAGTCGCTGGTGGTCTACGTGTTCCTCGGCGTTTCCGCCTACATGACGCTGCGCGGGCTGTTCGGCCAGTTTCGCGTCAGCGCGCTGCAGCCGGTCGCGGTCAATTTCGAGGCTCACGGCATCAAGGGCCAGGACCTGCCGTCGCTGCTTGCCGGCACCGGCATCGACATGAATACGCTGCGCATCGCGATTGCGGCGATCGTCACGGCGGGGCTGCTGGTTTTCGTGTTCAAGGACAGGGAATTCCGCGCCAGCTTCGATTTCGTCCTGGGTGGCGTGGTGGTCGGATTGGTGGTGGCTGCGGGCTGGTACGTGACCGCGCACATCGGCTACCAGGAAAACCCCGCTACGCTTGAGATGACTTTTTTTGGGAGCTGCTGATGTTGTGGACCGATAAATCGCTCGCCGCGACATTCGGCATCATGGCGGCACTCGGCGTCGTGCTCGGCTCGCTCGCCTATGCAATTGCGCACAAGACGTTTCGGTGGGAAGGCTTTACCACCGCTGAAGACCTCGGCAATCACATCATCGGCGGCATCCTGATGGGCTTCGGCGGCATCACTGCGCTCGGCTGCACCATCGGTCAGGGCATCACCGGCTTTTCCACGCTCGCGCTGGGTTCGATCGTCACTTTCTTCTCGATCATCGCCGGCTCGGCGGCGACGCTGAAGTATCAGTACTGGAAGCTCGCGAAACAGGCATAATCGAGGCTCGCCGGACCGAAGCATGTTTGGCGCGTTCAATTGACCGGCCATCGCGTAACCGGTAGAATTCGCAACTTTTTCGCGGGCGGTTAGCTCAGTTGGTAGAGCAGCGGACTTTTAATCCGTTGGTCGGGAGTTCAAGTCTCCCACCGCCTACCACTCGTATCAAGGGGTTAGCGTTTACGCTGCCCCTTGTTCTTTTCCCAACGTAGCCAAATTCGTAGCAATCGGCACGATATTGGCCGCAGCCTTCGCCAGG
>JACPTJ010000252.1 GCA_016192835.1 Betaproteobacteria bacterium | reverse complement strand
TGTTACCCGAGCGTGACCGAGCTCCCGGAGACGCCTGATCACGTCGGCATCGTCGTGCCCGCGGATAAGGTTCTGCCCGTGCTCGAAGAGTCTCACGCGCGCGGCATTCGCTTTGCGACCGTGTTCACGGGGGGGTTCACGGAATCCGGCACGGCGCACGGCCGCGAGCTGCAGGATGCGTTGCGCAAGTTCGTGCGCGCGACGGGCATGCGCGTGATGGGGCCGAACTGCAACGGCTTCATCAATTTCGTGGACGGATTCGCAATGACCGCGACGAACTCCGTGCCCGCGACGCGCCCGCGACCCGGGAACATCGGCGTCGTAGGTCAAAGCGGCGGCCTCGCCTACGTTGCCGTGATGTGGCGCGCACAGCAGGCGGGCCTCGATATCAGTTACGCGGTGAGTTGCGGCAACTGCGCCGATCTCGATCCGCTCGATTACGCGAGATTCATGATCGAAGACGATGCGACTGAAGTCGTGCTGCTGGCGGTGGAAAGCATCCCCGACGGAGCGAAATTCATCCGCACCGCCGAAATCGCGGCCGAGCGCGAGAAGCCCCTGGTGATACTCAAATTCGGCCGCACCGAGCGGGGCATGCGCGCCGCCGCCTCGCACACGGGAGCAATGACAGGTTCGGACGATGTCTATGCCGCGGCCTTCCGGCAGTTCGGTCTGATCCGGGTCGAGGACATACGCGAGCTGTACGAGATGGCGGTTGCCCTGCGCGGCAGGCGATGGGCTCGCGGCCGCCGCTCCGCGTTGGTTACGCAATCCGGCGGCATCGTCGTGCAGGTGTCTGATACCGGTGAAGACCTCGGCTTCAAATGGGCCGATTACACGGAACAAACGCAAACCCGGATTGCCCGGATCATTCCGGGCTTCGGCAAGGTCGCCAATCCGACCGATCTCACTTCGGTCGTCAGCGGCAAGATGACGCTCTTCAGCGAGGCGCTTGCCGCCATCACCGCGGACGCCAATGTCGACGTGGTCATTCCGGCATTCACCATGGCGCGCCGCGCCGAGCTCGACCACGCGGCCGCGCTGGCGCTCGCGAGCCCGAAACCCGTGGTTCTTCTGTGGATGGGCGGCTGCCTGGACGACCCCTCGCACAACGTTCCGAGCGTGGTACGTTCCGGCGTTGCCGCATACGCGGACACACAGGCGTGCATGAAAGGGGTGCATGCGGTGATGCGCTACCGCGAGTTTTTGGACACCTACCGCGGCCGTGCGACGGCCACGCGGCCGCCGGACTGCGATGAGAGCAAAGCGCGGGCCGCGATCGGGGAAGCGCAATCGAAAACGCTCACCGAACGCGCGGCCAAGCAGGTGCTCGCTGCGTACGGCTTGCCTGTCACCGCGGAGCGCCTGGCTCGCAACGCTGCCGAAGCCGTGCAATACGCACGTGAGATCGGGATGCCGGTGGCGCTGAAAATCGAATCTCCGGATATCCCGCACAAAACGGAAGCAGGCGCAATCCGCCTCGGTCTATGCACCGACGCCGACGTGCAGCGCGCATTCGGCGAAGTGACCGATGCAGCGCGCCGTTATCGGGCCGGGGCAACAATCGACGGCGTGCTGGTTCAACAGATGGCGCCACCCGGGATCGAGCTGATTCTTGGCCTCACGACCAATCCGGCGTTCGGCCTGGTGCTCGCAGCGGGCATCGGCGGCATACTCGTCGAAGCGCTACACGATGTTTCCTACCGCATCCCGCCGGTCGACCGCGATGAGGCGCATGCGATGCTCAGGGAGTTGCGCGCCTACGCGCTCCTCGAAGGTGTGCGCGGGCAGAAGCGGCGCGACATCGATGCCATTGCCGACTGCATCGTTCGCCTGTCGTGGCTTGCGATCGATCTGGGTGACACGATCGCAGAGGTTGACGTGAACCCGATCATTTCGTTCGAGCACGGCGCATGCGTCGTCGATGCGCTTCTGGTAAAGCGATAACAGCCACAATTATCCCGGGGGAGTAATTACATGCGAACCTTGAAAGCACCGCTTAGTCTCGCCCTGCTCGTTCTGCTGGCGTGTCCGCTGCCGGCCCTCGCCCAGAAGTACCCCGAGAAGAGCATCCGGATGGCGGTCGGATTTCAGGCCGGCGGTTCCTACGTCCTGGCACTTCTCCTGGCGGATAAGCTGCGCGAGCAGCTTGGGCAGTCGGTCGTGCCTGATTTCAGAACGGGGGCGGGCGGCAACATCGCTGCCGAGCTGGTGGCCAAAGCGCCCGCTGACGGCTATACGCTGTTATTGGCGAGCGCCACGATCGCCATCAGTCCCAGCCTCTTCGAGAAGCTGGGCTACGACACGTTCCGGGACTTCACGCCGATAACGCTGCTCGCGGCGGGTCCCAACGTGATGGTCGTTCATCCTTCAGTGCCGGCGAAAAGTCTCGGCGAACTCGCGAAACTGGCGAAAGCGCACCCCGGCAAGATCAACTTCGGCTCCGGCGGCGTTGGTTCGGGCAGCCACCTGGGAAGCGAACTTTTCAAGATGCTCAACAAGGTCAATATGGTGCACGTGCCGTACAAAGGCGCTGCCATTGCAATGACTGCCATGTTGAGCGGTGAAGTGGACGTGGTGACGTCTCCCGTTGCCACCACCATTCCCCTCTTCAATGCCGGCAGGGTCCGGGCCCTTGCCGTGATGGCTCAGCAGCGCGTGGCGACGCTGCCGAACGTGCCAACTGCCGCCGAAGCCGGCATGCCGGAGCTGGTCGTGGTGACCTGGTATGGCCTGCTTGCGCCGGCGGGCGTGAAACCCGACATCGTCGAGCGCGTGAACGCCGCAGTGGTCAAGGTCATGAATTCGCCCGAAACCAGAAGCAGGCTTGCCCAGGCGGAGCTTGCCGCGTCCACCACCACACCGGCCGAGTTCGCAAAGTTCATACGCGCCGAATATGAAAAATGGGGACGCGTCATCAGGGAGGCCAACATTCGCGTCCAGCAATAGAAGGACCGGAGGTAGGTGCCAGCATGTCGTGGACGACCTGCTTGACAGTCGTTTCATCGCGCAGCTCGCCGGCAATCTGTCCCACTGGATTTGACGCGATTTACTACGGATTACACTACAGAATCCGGCGCCGCTTGCGTGAGCGCGTAGTCTCCAGCATTATGATAGCCGCAATCACCTGGGGGAGAACACATGCGAATCTCTAATGCATCGCTTAGTCTTGCGCTGCTCGCTTTGCTGGCGTGCCCGCTGCCGGTCCTGGCCCAAAAGTATCCGGAGAAGAGCATCCGGCTGGTGGTAGGGTATCAAACCGGCGTCGCCTACATGCTGGGACTTCTCATCGCGGACAAGCTGCGCGACTCGGTGGGACAATCGGTCGTGCCTGATTTCAGGCTGGGGGCCGCCGGAAACATCGCTCTCGAGCTGGTGGCCAAAGCGCCCCCTGACGGCTATACGCTGATATTGTCGAGTACGGGGTTCGTGATCAGTCCCAGCCTCTTCCCGAAGCTGGGCTATGACCCGTTCCGGGACTTCGTGCCGATCACGCTGCTGGCGAGCGTGCCCAACGTGATGGTCGTTCATCCTTCGGTGCCGGCGAAAAGTCTCGCCGAATTGGTGAAGCTGGCGAAAGCACATCCCGGCAAGCTGAATTTCGGCTCCGGCGGCATCGGTTCAAGCGCCCAGTTGGGGAGCGAACTTTTCAAGACGCTGAACAAGATCAATATCGTGCACGTGCCATACAAGGGCGCCGCCATTGCCATGACGGCCATGATGAGCGGTGAAGTGGACATGGTGACATCGAGCGTTCCCGCGACCATTCCGCTCGTCAATTCCGGCAGGATACGGGCGCTTGCGGTGACGGCGCAGAAGCGCGTGCCGGCGCTGCCGAACGTGCCGACCACCATCGAAGCGGGCATGCCGGAGCTGATCGTGATTACCTGGTGGGGCCTGCTCGCACCGGCGGGCACGAAGCCCGACATCATCGAGCATCTGAACGCCGCAGTCGTCAAACTCATGAACGCGCCCGAAGTCAGAAGCAAGCTCGCCCAGGTG
>JACPTJ010000251.1 GCA_016192835.1 Betaproteobacteria bacterium | reverse complement strand
CATTTACCCGCTTGAAATGATCGGAGTCGAGCATCAAGACCGAGGCGCGGTGTTCTTCGAGCCGCTGTATCCGAGCCAGTTCCTGCTCCAACCGGGCGAGGAAGTGTCGCCGATTGGCGAGGCCCGTCAGGAAATCGGTGGCAGCCATTTCCCGCAACTCAGCTTCGAGGTGCTTCAGTTGGGTGATATCACGCGAGACCACAACTACCTTGGACACCGTGCCGTCGGCACCGCGGATCGCCCGGCCATCCGACTCCATATGACGGATGCTGCCGTCTTTAAGAACAAATCGGAACTCGGCACGCTCACCGCCCCCGGTCGCTACAGTTCTGCGAAAGATTTCCTTGATCCGCTCACGGTCTTCAAGATGTATCTCCAAGAAGGAAGCCGAGCCCGGTCGGATGTCCTTCTCCCGAAATAGCGGTCGGTACGAAGGACTGTTGTAAATTCGCCTGCCGTCGGTGTCGAGCACCGCGACGAGGTCGCCGACGTTCTCGACGATCGCCCGGAAAAGTTCCTGGCTCTCGTGCAGCCTGTCCTCGGCTAGCTTGCGTTGATGGGTTAACTTGGCGTCGCGCAACTCACGCTCGATCACTGGGCCGAGGCGTATTAATTCGCTCTTTTGTACATAGTCTTGCGCACCGAGTCTGATTAGTGCAACGGCCAGGTTGAGGTCAATTTCCCCGGAGACGATGATAAATGGCACATCCGGGCGCAATTCTTTCGCTATCGCCAGTGCTGCCGGGGCGTCGAAATTCGGCATGGAGTGGTCGCAGATAATCAAATCCCACTCCTGCCTCTCGAGCGCTGCGCGCATCGTCACAGGAGTATCAACTGTCGCAGACATTACTTGATAACCCTGGCTACGTAATGAATGTAGAAGCAACTCTTTGTCGTCTGCCGAATCCTCTACTATCAGAAGTCGCAGCGGTTGATTCATTGAAATTCCCGTTCAAGGTGAACCGGCCGATAGTTTACCTGCCGCCCAGAGAATTTTCCAGATAACCGGACAGGCACGTGCAACTGTCTCGTTAAGGAGCACTGCTCGAAACATCTTCAACCCGCAAGTCTGATGGTTTGGCCGGTGCGGGCCGATTCCTCAATGGCAAGTGTGATCTCGAGCGTCTGGCGCGCCTCGCGCGCGGTTGTCATCGGGCAGGGGCGGTTGCGCGACAGATGATCGAGCCATACCCGGGATTCGTCCGCGACAGGTCCCCAATAATCGCCAAGATGCCAGTTCCCCGGCGTTGATGAGGAAAGGAATGCGGTCTGGAACTGCAGGCCCGGAATATAGGCATGCGGGATGCCCTTGTTGGTGATCAGAAGCTCGTCGGTGTGGTCATCATTCAGGATCAAGGCGCCTTCCGATCCAAAGACTTCGATGCGCACCCCCATGCCCAGTTGTGGCGCATGGGCGGGCAGCGCAAAGTACACGCCAAGATTGACCACAGCGCCGTTCTCGTAGGTGATGAGCGCAAAGGTCGCATCATTGACGTCGAAGCCCGCCTCGCGAAAAACGGTGCCATGCCCGCGCGCGGTGACTTCACGCGGGCGAATGCCCTCGAGGAACCACCCGGCAACATCGACCCAATAGGTCAGCACGTCGACAACCGGAGTTGCGTTCGCGGAACGCTTCAGGATTTCGATGCCTTGCGCACGCGTATTGCACGCGCGCCCGGTCAGGGCCGTGATCTCCCCGAGCCGTCCCTCCACGATCTGGTCCTTCGCCGACAGATATCGCCGCTTGAACCGCTGCGCGTAACCGACCCGGAGCGGGGTTCCGGTTTCCTCGGCCCTGGCGATGATCCGGTCGGCATCGGCAAGGGTCAGTGCGATCGGCTTTTCAACCAGAACCGGCTTGCCGAGTTCGAGCGCCCGCATCACGGGTTTGAGATGTTCGTGCTCGCTGGTTGAGACGATCACCGCATTGACTTGCGGGTGCGAAATCACCTCCTCGTTATCGCCCGACGAAAGGTCGGCGCCGGTGCTCTCGGCAAGGCGGCCGGCCCGCCCGGCATCGAGATCGGATACGGCGAGAAATTTGACGGCGGGATGCGCCGCCGCCATCTTCGCCCGCAGCGACCCGATTCTGCCCGAGCCAACCACTGCAATGCCGAGTTCCCGAGTTTCCATTTTGCTCTCCCCTATATTCAAGCCCGGCACATGCTGGCCTGTTTGTCAGATCGCGTTTCCCACCGCATGCCCTTCGGCTGTCGCGGCGAGCAGCCCGCGCGGCGAGCGGCAATCCCCGGCCAGGTGCACTTCGATTCCCGCGGCGCGCAGCGGCCCGGCCAGCGTGTCTTCGGGTACGCGAGGCGTCGAGTAGGCGAGGAAAGACACGTCCGCGATCACGCCCGCGTCGCCGCTGTAAACGTTCGCATATTCAAGGTTCCCGTCGTCAAAGCTTGCGCTCCAGCGCGGTTCGGCCAGCGGGATTATGTCGATGTGCTGCTCGCAAAAACGCCGCAGTATGCCCTGGCGAGTCACCAGCGCGGTGGCTTGCGCGATGGATTCACGCGGCGTGATCACCACAACGCGGTCGAACCGTGTGCGCAGCAATTCCGCCGCCGCATACGTGCCT
>JACPTJ010000198.1 GCA_016192835.1 Betaproteobacteria bacterium | reverse complement strand
TCGACGATTGGCAGCACGTTCTGCAAGTGAACCTGACGGGGTCGTTTCTTTGTTGCCGGGCGGCGGTGCGTTTCATGCGTCCGCGGAAGTTTGGCCGAATCGTGATGTTTTCGTCGATGGCCGCGCGAACCGGCGCCATCGACGGCGCCCACTACGCGGCTTCGAAGGGCGGCATACTCGGGCTCGCCCGTTCGCTGGCGGTCGAAACCGCCACGGACAACATCCGCGTGAACACGATTTCTCCCGGTGTTACCGACACGGCGCGGCCGCGCGCTTTCGGGTGCATTCCATTGGGGCGACTCGGCGACGTTCACGACATGACCGAGGCTTGCATGTTTCTATTGAGCGAAGAGAGTTCCTATGTGGTCTGCCAGGACATACGCGTCAACGGAGGCGCCTCTCTGTGGTAGCTGCCGCCGATTCCCGGGTTACAGTGATCACCGGCGGCGGCAGCGGCATGGGACGCGCCACCGCAATTCGGCTTGCTCGTAAGGGCGACTCAGTATGCGTTTGCGACATCGATGAAAATGGACTCAAAGCCACCGCTGAAATCATTCAGTCCGAAGGCAAGCCGGTAACCACCGGCATCGTCGATGTTCGCGACCAAAAGCGGGTAAAAAACTGGTGCGACGAAATCATCCGAAAGTTCGGCAAGATCGATTGCCTCTTCAGCAATGCCGGGGTCGCCGCACGATCCACGGTGGCGGACATGACGCTCGCCCAGTGGTCATCGGTCATCGAAACTCACGTCACCGGGACGTTCAATTTTTGCCAGGCGATTTTACGGCACATGGTCGCCCGCAAGTCTGGCGCCATCGTGATCACTTCGTCCGACTTCGCCGTCGTCGGCGTGCCCAATGCGGCAAACTATTGCGCGGCGAAAACGGCGCTCTATTCTTTGACTAAATCGCTGGCGCTTGAATTTGCGCCCCACGGCATTCGCGTAAACGCCATCGGTCCGGGACCGATCGACACTCCGCTGCTGCGTTCCGGCCGCACCCGGGCAGAGTATGAAGATGCCCGGCGCGCTTTTGAAAGCCGGCTGCCTATGAAGCGGCTGGGGCAACCGGAAGAGGTCGCTTCGGTCGTTGACTTTTTGCTGAGCGATCGCGCCTCATACATCACCGGACAGCTCGTTCATCCCAACGGCGGGCAAGTGATGTGGTAGAGAGCGCATCGCGCCGGTCCTTTTAAACGGCGGCGGCAGGCTCAAATCCGACCGCAGGAGGTAGAATCCCGCCATGGACAAGCGCTTCGAGGGCAAGGTCATCGTCATCACCGGCGGCGCGGGCGGCATTGGCCGCGCGGCCGCGGTGCGTTTCGCCTCCGAGGGCGCGCGCCTCGTTCTCGTGGACCTCGCGGCCGCGGTGCTCGAGGAGAGCCTCGCGCAGGTCGAGCGGGCCGGCGGCGAGGCCGTCACCGTGGTGGCCGACGTAACGAGGCTCGGGGAGGTCGAGCGCTACGCGGCCGCGGCCGTCGAGCGCTTCGGCGGCATCGACGGCTTCTTCAACAACGCCGGGATACTGGGAGCGGTCAGCCCGCTGGTGGACTACCCCGAGGAGGCCTTCGACCGCGTGCTCGCCGTCAACGTCAAGGCCGTGTGGCTCGGCCTCAAGGTGGTGGGGCCCGCGATCATGGCGCGCGGAGGCGGGGCCATTGTCAACATCGCCTCCGTCGCCGGGCTTCGCGGCAGCCCGAACCTCGCGGGCTACGTGGCGAGCAAGCATGCCGTGGTCGGCCTCACGCGCGTGGCCGCGCGCGAGTTCATCGCGCGCGGTGTGCGCGTCAACGCCGTATGCCCGGCCCCCATCGAAACGTCCATGGTGGAAGGGCTCGAGAGCGGTCTTAACCCTGACGACCCGGCGCTCATGCGCGCGCGCATGAGCGCCAACATCCCCATGGGCCGTTACGGCCGTCCCGAGGAAGTCGCGGCGCTGGTCGCCTTCCTGATGAGCGCGGAGGCCTCCTACGTCAACGGCGCGGCGTACACGATCGACGGCGGCGCGCTGGCCTAGCGGGCGGACGCATCGCTTAGCGGCTAATTCGACTTGTTTGGTTCCGGCTTATCCGGTCTGGGAGAAACAAATGAACGAATCACGTCACACACGTCGCCTAAGCGTATTCTTGGTCGCAGGAGCTGTCATATCATCTTTCGCCTGGTCTTGGGTTCCTGCGCTCGCTCAAGGTTTCCCGGAGAGGGTCATCAAGGTGGTGGTGCCGTGGCCTGCTGGCGGCACTGCCGATATCGTAGCAAGGGTGGCCACTCAGCAGCTGGCCGCCAAATTCTCGCGAGGAGTAATCGTAGAAAACAGGCCGGGTGCCAACAGCATCATGGGAACGGCCGCTGTCGCGAAATCCGCGCCCGATGGATACACATTGTTGGTCGCGAGCGTCGAAACCTCTTCGATCAACCCGCATGTGTATCCGAAATTGCCCTACGATCCGTCCAGCGCTTTTGTTCCTGTCGCGTCGATCGCCAAGTCGCCATACGCCCTTGCCGGCCGCAGCGGGCTCGCAGCGGTCACCGTGAAGGACGCGATGGCTCTGATCAAGGCTCAACCCGGCAAAATGACGTACGGCTCCTGGGGAATCGGGAGCGTCGCCCATGTCGGGATGGAAATGATCCTCGGCAAGGCGGACCTGAACATTCTCCATGTGCCGTTCAACGGAGGGCCGCCCGCATTTAATGCCCTGGTTGGCGGCCAGATTGATCTGTTGGTGCTGCCGGGAGGATTCGCGCCGGGTCTTAGAAACGAGGGCAAGATCAAGGTGTTCGCGGTTACGACGGCAGACAGGTTTGCCCTGATGGCGGACGTTCCCACATTGAGGGAGCAGGGCTACGACTTGGAGTTGGCGCAGGTGCTCGGCTTCATGGCGCCCACGAATACTCCGGGCGCGGTCGTTGAACTGCTGCATGCGGAAATCAACAACGTCCTCAAGCAGCCCGACGTTCAGTCGGCGCTGAAGGCGCGGAACGCGGAAGTTTTTGCGCTTTCGCGGGACGGCTACGCCTCGTTTCTGCGCTCGGAACTCGCGCGGTGGGGTGAAGTAATCCAGCGCGCGAATATAAGAATCGACAAATAGCAGCGCCGCCGGTATCTCCAAATCCGAAGCCCGCCGCTGCGAGGCAGATCGCGCGAGTACCTTTATAACGCGCTTGCGCGATCCGCCTGTTGCCTGCGCTCAGTTCCCGAACGGATAAACATCCGCGCCCATGCGCACTGACAATTCCCGCGCGGCGCGCTGCAATGGCCCGATCAGGCGCATTTCCTCGTCGCGAGTAAGAAGATGGTCAGGACAGATCAGACCGAGTGCCGCGATGGCTTGGTTGTCAGCGCCGAACAACGGTACGGCAATAGCGGCAGAACCCGGATAGGTTTCACGATGCGTGACTGAAATTCCGGTCTTGCGTATTTTCTTGATCACCGCACGGAACTGGCGTGGGTCGGTAATCGTATGGGGCGTCAGGCGCGGCAAACCGCGCGTCTTGAGGAGCGACTCCAGCGTCTCCGCGGGGCTGAAGGCGACCAGCACTTTGCCTGCCGAAGTGGTGTGATATGGCATCCATCGGCCAACCCGCCAGCGGCCGTCAATGAACAGGCGGCCTTCGACGGCCAGCAGGTGAATGATGTCGCTCCCGTGCAGCAGGCTGAGGACCGCCGAATGCCCGGTCTCGTCCACCAGTTTGCGCATGATGGGCAGCGCGTCGCGCGAAAGCGGGTTCGCATTGACGTAGTTGTTGCCGAGCGCGAAAGCATTGAGACCGACTGAATACTTGCGGGTGTCCGGATCCTGCTCGAGCAATCCGGAGTCGCGATAGGTTTTGAGCACTTTCGAAATCTGGCTCTTGTTCAGCGCCAGGCGACTTGCCAGTTCAACCACGCTGAGCGGCGCCTGGGCGGTCGCGAATTCCTGAAGTATCCGCAGCGCGGTCGACAAAGCCTTCATGCTGAACGATCCGGGCACGCTACGTGTCGCCCATTTTCCAGTAATGCCATGACACCTCTGTGATATTGTCCGCCGGAACGGCGCGCGCCGTAGGGCAACGACTGTTTCTTTTAGGGACACCGTGTTTCTGAATTTAAACATTGCCGCCGCCATGGCGTCAAGCTTGACACCCTTGACACCCGGGTGTCGGCAATGCTTAAATTATAGAAACAGTGTTTCCCTAAAAGAAACAGTTTCAAAAAGTGAGCGCAGGCAGCAATAGCAGCAGTTTCGTGAGCGAAGTGAATTTTCTGCCGGTTTTCGCACGGGGCGTCAGGAGTAATCACATGAACTGGATTGCGACGAGGAGAACAAAGTGATCATCGATTGCAGGCTGCGGCCACCCACCGAGGAGTTCGTCAACTTCGGATTCAACCGCGCGTTCAAAGAGCTGATGGTAAGCGCCCGCTACGAGGGCAAGATCTATCCGGTCGCGGACTTCGTGAAGGAAATGAGCGCAGCCGGGATCACGCTCGGCGTCGTCGCGGCGCGCGATCTGGAGACGACGTTCAAGTACAAGATTTCGAACGAGCACGTCGCCGACCTGGTTCGCCAGTTCCCGCAGAGCTTCGTCGGTCTCGCCGGGGTTGATCCGAACAAAGGCATGGACGCGGTGCGCGAGCTTGATCACGCGATCCGTGTTCTCGGGCTCAAGGGACTCTCGCTCGACCCGTTCATGCACCGGCATCCTGCCAACGACAAGCGGTACTACCCGCTCTACGCGAAGTGCGTCGAACTCGACGTTGCCGTCATGTTTACGACCGGGCCCGCCGGCTTCGTTCCCGATGCCGTGATGGATCACGCTTCCCCGCGCGTCATCGACGAAGTCGCCACGGATTTCCCGGAGCTGCGGATCATGATAAGCCACGGCGGCTATCCGTATGTGACCGAAGCCATCGCGGTAACGTGGCGGCACCCGAACGTGTACCTCGACATCTCGGGATACGAGGAGTTTCCAGGCTCGGAGCCGTATTCCCAAGCGGCCAACGGTCTGTTGCGCAACAAGATGCTCTTCGCGAGCGGGCACCCGTACGTGACGTTCACGCGGGCCCTTAAGGTGTTTAACCGGCTGCCGATCAAGCCTGAAGTGCGGGAAAACATCTACTCCAAGAACGCCATTGCCGCGCTGAAGCTGGATGGTCTCAAGAGTTAAGGTGAAGCCGGCGCGCGCTCAGTCGCGGCGGTCGGCGCCACGGGGGAACCAGCCGTTGCCGCTCACCGGACGCGCCCGCAGCCTCTTGGCGCGGTTTGAGCGGGAGCGCGGGTTCAGCCGCGAATGGCACCAGCATCTCGTCCGGCACGACCCGGACTTCTTTGCCCGGTACATCGGCTTGTCGTCGCACATGTACAAGCGCGGCGCGTTGCCGATGCGGTACAAAGAACTGATTCTGATGGCACTCGACGCCTCGTGTACCCATCAGCACGCGGACGGGACCAGGGTCCACATGCGCAACGCCCTGCGATACGGCGCAAGCGTCGGGGAGGTCGTGGAAACGCTGGAGCTCTGCACGCTACTCGGCGTCCACTCCTGCACCCTTGGCATGCCGATACTCGCCGAAGTGCTTGCGGAGTCGCCGGGCGGCAGCGGTGCGCAGAGCGCAAAACCACGCGGCAAGAAAAAACGCAAGATCGTCCGCGCCCGCCGGCGCAATGCCCGATAGTTTGCATCGAATTTACATCGCAGCTTAAGAAGGAGAACCGCATGAAGAAGCCTGCTAAGCCCACGGCGCGCTTGAGCCAGATCTCCGGCAGCGAGGTGCCGGTCGGCAAGCGATACGGACCTTACGTTC
>JACPTJ010000197.1 GCA_016192835.1 Betaproteobacteria bacterium | reverse complement strand
TACGCCCCGAGGTCGGACAACTGTCTGCGCGTGGCCCCGGAAATGGATACGGGAGTGAAGCTGAAGAAACACCCGACCGAATACCTGCGGCAGATGTATTACGATACGCTCGTCTTTACGTCCGAAGCGCTGCGGCATCTGGCGGTGGAAGTCGGCGTGAGCCAGCTCGTGATCGGCACCGACCATCCGATCCCGTGGCAAAGCCAGTCGGTGGACCACATCCTCAACGCGCCGGGCTTCAGCGACGACGAGCGCCGCGCGATGCTCGGCGAGACCGCAGCAAAGCTGCTTGGCATCAAGCCGTAGGAGGCCTGCGATGATCAAGGTGATGGCGACGGCGGCCATCCAGGAGGCGTATCTCGAACTCGTTCCCGAATTCGAACGCGCCACCGGGAACAAGGTCGTCACGCTCTGGGCGCCGACCGTCGACGTCATGAGCCGCATCAAGGAGGGCGAGATGGTCGACCTCGTGATCATGGCGGCAGGCTCGGTCGACGAACTCATCAAGCTCGGCAAGATCGTGCCGGGCAGCCGCATCGATATCGCGACTTCGGGAATTGGCGTGGCGGTTCGCGCCGGCGCGCCGCGGCCGGATATCAGCTCGGCCGAGGCCTTCGAGCGCACGCTGCTTGCGGCAAAGTCGATCGTGTATTCCTTCGGCCCGAGCGGCGTCTATCTTGCCGGCCTGTTCGAGCGCATGGGCATCGCCGACAAGCTGAAACCCAAGCTCAAGCAGGTGAAGGGTGAGCCGACCGGCGCGGTGGTCGCGCGCGGCGAAGCGGAGATCGGCTTCCAGCAGGTGTGCGAGTTGCTTCCCGTTCCCGGAATCGATTTTCTTGGGCCGCTGCCGGCGAGCATCCAGAAGATCACCGTCATTGCAGCGGGTCTGCACGCTGGCGCAAAAGAACCGGATGCGGCCCGCGCATTGGTCAGGTTCCTGACCGCGCCGGCCGCGGTCCCCGTCATCAGGAAGAAGGGGATGGAGCCGGCCTGAGGTTGTTGCACGCTCCATAATCCCAATAGGCTCTGCGCTACAACAGCACGGGGTCGATCTTCCGCATCGGTGCTACCATTGCCAGGAGCTTCTGCGCCTGCGATTGCACGAAGCCGGCGATGCGCAGAATGAAATCCCGCTCCTTGCCTTCGTAATCCGGTTCATTCGCCTGGACCAGCGCGGCTGCCTGCGCCGCGCGCGCCATGCGCGTCATCTCGCGCGCGAGGAATGACCTCTCGAGGCCCGTGCGCTTCGCGAAGTCCGCCCAGGCAAACGGACTTACATCATCGAGTTTGAACTCGTCGCCATAAGCCATGGCAAGCTCGTGGTCCAGTCCTTCGTACTGCACGGCGCTCACCAGGTCGTAGAACGGCGCCACGGCAAGGCCGTCGGGCCGGCTGAAGAATGAAACGTTCTTGCCGTGTGCGTCGGTATTGCCGATGAGGTACTGAAAAATCGCCCAGCGCGCGAGCGTCTGCAGCGCCACCGCCTTGCGCGTCGTATAGCCCGAGACCGAGAAAAGACGTTCGAAGCTCACCCCGTCGCGGATATGGCGCACGTCGACCCCGGCGCCGAAGTTGCGCTCGTACTTGTAGGCGACCGGCAGGTCGAGCGCCTGGCATGCGTCGATGATATGGATGCGCCGCACGCGGCTGGGCATGGGCAGACGGTCGAAGCGCTCCACGACGAGCAGCGGATCGGGCAGCCGCAGGATTGCGACTTGTGCCGCCGGAAGTCCCAGGCGCTGCGCAAGGCACATGCAGTAGTGCTCGTTCGCCACGAGCATGGGCAGCCGGGTTTCGGCCGGTTCGGGCTTGAGGATATGCGTGGAGGCAAGCGGCCCTTCGACGAGGTAGATGCGATCTTCCTCCCGGTACACCGGCAGCTTGTCCTGGTAGCCAGCGATGGACATGCGCACGCGGCCGTCCCACACGGAGAAGGGCATCTGCGCGCGCTCGTCAATGCGGCGTTTCAATTCCTCGCGGTTGATTTCCCGCCGGGACGCTGCTTGCGACTGGGGTAACACCCCGTCGCTGAGGAAAGTAAGCGCGCCGGAGGTTTCGCGTCCCAGCTCGCGGATCAGTCCGAATACATTGTTTTTGGATACTTGATGCGTAATCGAAACAATGTCGAGCGCTCGCCCTTCGGGCAGGAGATTCTCGATGAAGCGGCGCACGGTGCTCGATGAGGCCGGCGCGCCTTGTAGCGGCAGGTGAGGCGAGAGGGGGTACGCGCCCTCGCTCTTGAGCCATTGCGGGTCGTATTCGAAACTGAATTGCTCTTCCAGCGAGTCGTATTCGATGGCGCCGACGCGTGCATCGCCATCAAATACGCATAAGCGGTGGCGACTCACGGGTTGCCTTGGTTGCCGGCCGCGTCACCTGCGATGAGCCTGTTGCGCAAGCGGGGAAGTTCCGCCTTGTCGATCACGACGATCGCAAGGCCGAGTGCATCGAGCACCTTCATGAGCCGGTCGGTGGAAATTCCGGAACGGCCGTTTTCGAGGCGCGAGAGCAGATCGACCGACACGCCGCAGAGGGCTGCGGCATCATCAATGCGAAGTCCGCTTGCACGCCG